>DZBP01000274.1 GCA_022729915.1 Draconibacterium orientale
TTTAATTGGAGCAAACCTTCTTGTAAACATTTTAATTTTAAGTACTTGACAAAACATAACATACAATTTAATTTGGTTCATTGCTTAATTTACAATTAATAATTATTTAAATGCTCGAAAATAACTTAAATAACAAATTCGCAGTAGAAGGACGCGTATGGATTAATTCAGGTGCATGTGCATTCACGGGGCAAGGCAAAATAGAGCTAATAGAAAAAATTAAAGAATTAGGAACGTTACGCAAAGCTGCTGCTGAAATGAAAATGTCGTATCGCCAAGCTTGGCAAAGCATTAATAAAATGAATAAACTTTCAGAAAAACCCCTTGTTATATTTAAGCGTGGTGGTAAAGAGGGTGGCATTGCTCAAGTAACCGAATTTGCTGATAAAGTTATTGTTACTTACAAAAATTTACAGTTAGCATTTAATACTTTTATCCAAGAACAGACTCAAAATTTAAATTTGTAATTTTTTGCAGAAATTAGTTATTTTTTTTTTTGAAAATTAATAATAATTCTATTTCTTTGTACCGTTATTCATTTTTAAACATAACGGTCTAAATAAATTTCATTAGGATATTTGTAATCGAAGAAAGATTATTAATCAACTTGTTACAAAATTATTGCACCACGTTGCAAACTATGAATAGCGGAGTTATGTTTTTTTATTAAAATAAAATATTTTATGCAAAAATTATACATTGTTTGAAGGCTATCCTGAGAAAGGTCGCAATTTCTATTTCTCGCTGATATTAAATTTGAAAAAATAAAAATTGATTAAAATTTATCAATCCGTTTCATAATTTTAAGATAAAAATCATTTTATGATTTTAAAAGAAACAATAAATTTATTTATAACCAAGTATAAACAAGAAATAGAAACATTGTCTGTTTCTGATGTACGAATTGGGGTTTTTATGACTGCCGTAAAGCTTTCTGACAATAGTTATGGCATTGCCAGCACGGTAGTTCCTAAACACTCTGAAGTACATTGCAAAAAAGAAAACCGCGATTTTGGTGAATTTACTCCAGGAAAAATGACTGATATTAGTGTGCTCGAATTATTGGAAACTTCAAAGAAAAACGAATTGATAACTACCCTCCAAATTGCTGTGTTGAATGCAATTTCGTCACGTTTTTTGGAAACGAACCACTATAAAATTCTTCGCAATACCGATCCTATAGACCTCATTGATTACAAAACGCCCAAAACAATAACTATGGTGGGCGCATTTCATTCGTACATAAAAAAGATTTCGAAGTCGCAACATCAGCTTTTTGTTTTAGAATTCAATGAAGATATGTTTTCGGAAGAAGACAAAAAATACTATGTGCCTGCCAACGAATATGCTAGCGTATTGCCACTTTCAGATATTGTGCTAATTACAGGTTTAACATTGGTAAACAATACTTTAGACGATTTGTTGCAATGGATAAAGCCTCATGCACAAATAATTGTTACAGGACCTTCGAGCAGTTTTATACCTGATATTTTGTTTGAAAAGGGAATCAATTGTATTGGTGCAGTGAAAATTACCAATCCCGAACTAATGCTCAAAATTATTAGTCAAGCCGGTGCAGGTTATCATACCTTTGAATATTGTGCCGAAAAAATCTGTGTTTTAAATGAAAGATAAGATTCAGCTAAACGAAAAATGGCTTAAGGCTTCGATTATTGGCACCGTTTGGGCATCGTCTGAAATAGTTTTGGGTAGTTTTTTACACAATTTGAAAGTTCCATTTTCAGGTACTTTTTTAACGGCAATTGCTATTGTGTTGCTTATTTCTGTTAGTTATATTTGGAAGGAAAAAGGTCTTTTTTGGCGTGCAGGCTTGATATGCGCACTGATGAAAACCATGTCGCCCAGTGCAGTAATCTTTGGTCCTATGATTGCTATTTTTTCGGAAAGTGTTTTAATGGAGATTTCTATTCGCATTTTAGGTAGAAATTATTTAGGTTTTTTAGTCGCCGCTGCGCTAGCTAGCTCGTGGACTTTCTTTCAAAAGATAGCTAACTTTCTTATTTTCTATGGTTTCAACATTGTAGAACTCTACAAATCTATAATGCAGTTTACTCAAAAACAACTCAATTTAAAGTTCGATACTGTTTGGTTGCCTATTTTGTTGCTGTTGTTAATTTATGTTTTGGTTGGAATAGTTGCTGCTGTAATCGGAATTAAAACCGGAAAAAAGTTAGTTTCAAATCCTACGAAATACAATCCAACAACCTACCATCATTTGAATTCGACTCCAAAAAACAAAACGAACACAGAATTTTCATATTCAATAGTATGGCTGATTGGTGATGTTTTAGCTTTGCTTATATCGCTGGTTTTAATTAATTTAACTGATTGGTATGTTTGGATTTTGAGTTCAATTGTAGTTGTATCGGTTTGGGTTATTCGCTACAAACGGGCTTTGCGTCAATTACTTAGACCTACGTTTTGGTTGTTTTTTGTACTGATAACTATGCTTACCGCTTTGGTTTTTACACATTTACAATCGAAACCCGTATTAGATGCTGTGTTGATAGGTATAGAAATGAATTTTAGAGCAATGGTGTTGATATTAGGTTTCTCGGTGCTTGGAACCGAATTGTACAATCCCAAAATCAGAACTTTTTTTAGTACAACTTACTTTAAACAATTGCCTCTTGCCTTAGAACTTTCTGCCGAAAGTTTGCCTTTGGTAATTGCAAATATTCCCGATTTCAAATCATTGATGCGCAACCCTGTATTAGTTGTATCGCAATTGATAGCTTATGCTGAATTTCGATTTTCAGAATTGAAAGCTACACCAAATTCTGGAAAAAAGATTTTTATAATTACTGGAAAACTAGATTCCGGAAAAACCACTTTCATAAAACAATTAATAGAATCGCTTACATCTAAAAACATAAAAGTAGGAGGAATTTTCTCACAAAAAATTTACGAAAATAGCGAACTAATTGGTTACGATTTGATAGATATTCAAACCAACAACTCTAAAGCTTTTTTGCTCAACTACACCGACCAAAGTTTGCCACAAATTGGAAAATTTAGCATTTTGCCCCAAAGTATTGATTTTGGCGTGAAGTGTTTAAAATCAGACTATAATATCGAAAATAAACTGGTAATAATAGACGAAATTGGTCGTTTGGAATTAGAAGACAAGGGTTGGGCAAAAAGTGTGGACGAATTGAAGAAATCGTACCAAGGTCATTTGCTGCTGGTAGTTAGAGATAAATTTTTGAAACAAATAATTGAAAAGTGGAATTTAACTTCCTGTTCCGTTTTTAATATCGCTGAAAATGACAAAAACAAAATAGAAAAACAATTATTCAATAATTTGGATTGAGGTAAATTAAAAAAAACATTTTATCCATTTCAAAAACCATTTTATTTCGCTTTTTTTTCGTTTTTATCTTTTTAACCCATCTTGCAGCTATTCAGGCGTAATAAGCTGATTTTGATTTATATCATTTTTTAAAAGTTCGGGTTTGTGTACTACAAATTTTTTCCGTTTAAAAGGCTGATGTTTGTATTTTAGAGCATCATAAATCTGGGTTACTTTGGTCGTTGGCTCGGAAC
>DZBP01000275.1 GCA_022729915.1 Draconibacterium orientale
CCGTTACATTATTAACAACCCGGGCAAATGGCAGGAGGATAAATTTTGTAACCTAAAATCGTACACGTAGAGACGCAATATATTGCGTCTCTACCATCGCAAACAACACAAAAAAATAGAAAATGACAGACGAAAATAAAATTATTTTAGACAAAATCATAGATATTGAAAATGAAACCACCCCATTTGGCTCGCGATGTGGGGGCGATGTTTTTATAATAACCGAACAGGATATTGAAAACCTAAAAAATGGCAAAATCATTGCCCTCGATGTGAGGAACGAATATATCACCTATTTAAAATTCAAAACCAAATGAGCGAATGGAAAACATATAAACTTGGCGATTTAGGCTTCTTTTTTGGTGGTGTAACTTCTATCAAACCAGAAGACTATGGCTTTGGCACGCCATTTTTACCCTATAAAAATGTTTACAAAAACTCTAAAGTAAATATTAACGAACTGGAATTAATGAATGTTAGACCACAAGATGTGGAAAGGCGTTCAGCCATTTATGGCGATATTTTCTTTACCGCTTCATCTGAAACACCCGATGAAGTGGCAATGTCCTCGGTTTTACTTGACAATGTCGAAGACCTAACCTTTAACGGATTTTGCAAAAGATTTCGGTTAAACAATTTCAATACTTTACTTCCCGAATACGCAAGGTATTTGTTCCGTGATATTTCATTCAGGCGTGAAGTTTACCAGTTGGCTACTGGCGATATTCGTTTTAATATCAGTCAGGAAAGTTTAGCCAATATCGAAATTGAAATCCCCGATATTAATACTCAAAGAGAAATCGCTCAAATCCTCACTTCCCTCGACGACAAAATAGAACTGAACCTGCAAATGAACCAAACCCTCGAAGCTGTGGCACAAGCCCTGTTTAAAGAATGGTTTGTCAATTTCAACTTTCCGGGTTTTGATGGCGAGTTGGTGGATGGTTTACCGAAGGGGTGGAAAGAATGTTCAATGAGAGATTTTGGTAAAATAATTTGTGGTAAAACACCTTCGAAAGCAGTAGATGAATATTTTGGTGGAGAATATATGTTTATCAAAATTCCAGATATGCATAATTCTGTTTTCATAATAGAAACAACTGATAGTTTAACGGAATTAGGTTTAAACTCTCAATCGAACAAAACAATTCCACCGTATTCAATTTGTATAAGTTCAATAGCAACGGTTGGTTTAGTTTGTATAAATCCAGAGCCTTGCCAAACTAATCAGCAAATAAACACAATCGTTCCTAAAAATAGTTTCTTGAAATATTACTTATATTATTTAGCAATCTCAATGAAAGAAACATTTTTGGCAACTGCAAGCGGAGGAACTGCAACATTAAATATGAACACTTCCCAGTTTTCAAATCTTAATGCCATTATGCCAAGTGATGATATATTGAAAGAATTTGATGAAATTGTTAGTCCAATGATGGCTAAAATATTAGAAAATAATTATTGTAACCAAGCATTAACCCAAACCCGAGATACTTTATTACCAAAGTTGATGAGCGGGAAAATAGAAGTAAAAGGATGAGCAATAAAACACATAGTAATTTTGAATAAAATAGTATCTTTGAGTAACTTAAAAAAATAAACAATATGATTATCAAAAGGATTAAACTACATAATTGGAAAAACTTTCAGAGTTGCGAAGTAGATTTATCTGAAAGGTGTTTTATTATTGGTGCAAATGCGGCAGGTAAATCAAACTTCATAGATGCACTTCGTTTTCTGCGTGATATTTCGAAGCAGGCAGGAGGCTTACAAAGTGCGGTTGAAGATAGAGATGGAATAACTAAGATACGTTGTTTGGCAGCGCGAACTTCCACAAATGTTTCAATTACAGTTGACTTAGGTGAGCCAACCGAAGATAATCTCACATGGAGTTATCACCTCGACATTCAGCATACAGGTGGTGGTATTATGAGAAGTCAGGTTAAGATATTGAAGGAACAAGTATTTTCGTACGCAAGCAACGAATTTGTTTGTGATAGAAATGCTCAAAAAGAAGATGAAGATGAAGATGAAGAAACATTGAAATATACCCATTTGGAACAGGTAAATGCAAATCGTAAGTTCAGAGATTTACAAGTATTTTTTCAAAATATTGAGTATTTGAATGTAATTCCACAATTAGTTCGCGAATCCTCTTCTATGGTACAATCTTATTCAAAAGAAGATTACTATGGTCGAAATTTTCTGGAGAAACTCGCAAAAATGAATGAACGAATCAGAAACTCTTACTTTAAAAAGATTAATGAGTTTTTGAAAATTGCTGTCCCTCAGTTAGAAGAATTGAGATTTATCAAAGATGAAATGGGTGTTCCTCATATTGAAGCCAGATTTATGCACTGGAGGGCAAAAGGCAGCAAACAGCAAGAAGCTCAGTTCTCGGATGGAACGCTTCGTTTAATTGGTTTTCTATTTGCATTAATAGATAGTAATGGTGTTATTCTACTTGAAGAGCCGGAAATAAATCTTCATTCTGGAATTATTACTCAGCTTCCTGAATTTATAGCTAAAATTCAACGTTCAAAAAAAGGTGCCGGACAAATTCTGATTACAACACATAGCTATGACATGCTTGCTAATCAAGGCATTTCTTCAAAAGAAGTAATTTTATTGCAAAACACTTCAGAAGGTACTACAGTTAATCGTGTGAGCGATGTTGATGAAATTCGCCCGATAGTAGAAGCTGGTTTGTCAATTGCCGATGCTGTAATTCCATTTACAAAACCAAAGAACATTGAAAAAATGTCTCAATTAAGTTTAGAATTTTAGTTATGAAAATCTATATCGTTGGCGAGGATGATGTCACTTGTGCAATCATTAAAAGAATTCTGAATCATTGTTCGACTGATTTTGAAATTATTTCAGAATTACCTGCACGAGGTGGACAAATAAAAAGTAAGATTAATGAGTTTAATAAATTAGCTACTGTATATCCCGTAGTATTGTTGACTGATTTAGATGCCACAACTTGTGCCCCTCAGCTTTTGACTGATTTAATTCCTACCGGTAAAAATAATCAGTTTATATTCAATATTGCAGTTGATGAAGGTGAAGCTTGGTTAATGGCTGACAGAGAGCGATTTGCCAAATTTGCTGGGGTAAGTATTGAATCAATTCCACTTTCTACTCAAAAAAAGCAAGGTGGTAGGAAAGCATTAACAGAAATGGATTTTAATTATAAATCTAGCATGTTTCTTACTCATGAATTGATTAAAAAAAGTAATAAATCTGAATTAGTAAAACAACTAACTCCAAAAGAAGGAGCTGCAAAAGGCCCGGAATACAATACAGGTATTCTACCTTTTATTGTTGAAAATTGGAATATTGAAGAGGCATGTAAAAACTCAGATAGCCTGAACAGGATGGTTAATCGTATAAAATCATTAATTGCATAATGAAAAACAGCATCACCGAAAACGAAATAGAAGAAATTGCATTGGGTTATTTGCAAAGTTTGGGTTACAACTATCTAAACGGTTTGGTAATTTCTCCTGTCTGTTTATCGATTATACTTAGCTTCTTGCCACTATAGTCA
>DZBP01000276.1 GCA_022729915.1 Draconibacterium orientale
GGCTTTTTCTTTACTTGATAGGGTACGAATGCATGAATAGTCAATATCCTCTTTTATTCATCGCCAAAGATTTATCTCACAACTTTGAAAAACATTTTGCTTTTGAGCTAAAAATTCCTTAACTTTTCAGTCTTATTTAAAAGCTGCGGGTTTTAAGGTGTTTGAGTAGATTTGTTTAATCTTGTAAACATTTTTATTTAATTCAAAATCTTTAAGTTTCTTCTTGCATGTTTTAGGTGGCTTGAGAGCGTATTTAGGTGCAATAAATTAAAAACCAGTATTTTTGAAAGTTATCTTAATGTTTTACTTTAACTAAATTATGCGGAGTTACTTTTGAATAACAGATTAATTAATCCGTTTTAATGGCTTTGAAATTCAAAAACAAGGGTATTGTTTACAAATGAAACAGATATGAAAACTAAGCTTAGGAATGTATTTTTCGCCTTTTTGTCGTTCTTTTTTTTGATGTCGGCACATTATTATTCCGACGAACTGGGTTTGGACAAAATCAAAGCTAAATTTGAACAGTTCAATGCAAAATTTCCGCTTCAGCAAATTTATGTGCAGACGGATAGAGACATTTTTAGCGTAACCGAAACAATGTGGCTCAAAGCTTATTTGAGGCGAGGCGAGGCGTTATTGCCCGATACCTTTTCGGTGAATTTGTACATTGATATTATCAATTGGCAAAACAAGATAGTAATGAGCAAGTTGCTCAAAATAGAAAAGGGGATAGCCTACGGAGAGTTTACGTTTCCTGCCACTTTGCCCGATGGCAACTACACGTTGAGGGCTTTCACCAATTCGATGCGCAATTTTGACGATGAGTATTTTTTTAGCAAACAAATTCGCATCAAAAACCCAGACCCACAGTATTTTACCACAGAGCAATTTCAATTGGTCAAGCGCAACTATAAGAAAACAAAAAAGTTAGATGAGAAGTTCGACATTCAATTTATGCCCGAAGGTGGCGATTTGTTGACGGACAAGAGTTGCGTATTGGCATTCAAAGCCATCAATGACTTAGAGCAGGGAGTTGAGGCGCAGGGCGAAGTTATTGATGAGAAAGGCAAGCAAGTTGCTGTTTTTTCTAGCTCGCATTTGGGTATGGGCAAGCTTACTTTTACTCCTTCTCAAGGCAAAACGTATAGAGCCAGCGTGCGGTTTGAAGGCAAAAAGGCTCAAGTTTTTGATTTGCCTGAGGTGAAACAACAAGGTTTTGCTGTGCAACTTGACAACACCGACGAGCAGTTTTTGAACGTGCACATTGTTTCCAATTTGCCTACTTCGCTCGACAAGGCGGTTTCGGAGTTTTATGTTCTTATTCATTCTGCCGGAAAATTTTTGTATTCGCAAAAAGGGAGCACACAACAAGGCGATGTAAATTTGAAAATAGACAAACAAACTTTGGGGCAGGGTGTGCATCAGCTCACGCTCATCAATGCTTACTTTAAGCCCGAATGCGAGCGTTTATTCTATATAGATAAGCACTACGATTTTTTTATCGAACTCTCAGGGCTTAAAAACAGCTACAAACCGCTCGAAAAAGTTGAATTTGAGGTAAATATACAAAATAATGCTACTTTCAAAAATAAAGCAAACCTGTCGGTTGCGCTCGTTAGCAATGAGAGCCTCGATTTAGAAAATCAAATTAACATCAAAACCTATTTCGATTTGAAATCGAAACTTTCCGGTAAGGTTGAAAACATAGCTCATTATTTTGAACCTGAAAATAGCGAGCGATTTGCTCAACTCGATTTGCTGTTGCTTACACAGGCTTGGCGTCGATACGAGTGGACTCAAATACTCAATGATGTTAGTCCGCCCAAATACAGCGAAGAGGAGGGCATTTCGGTTGGAGGATTAATTACTCGCGATTTGTTTGGTATTCCATTGGTGGGTATTGATGTGCAGATGTGTATTTTAAATCAATTCAATGAAGAGTTTACTACCCAAACAAATGCGAAAGGGCAATTTCTTTTTTCTAATTTGAACTACAAAGACACCATTGAGGTGCTCATTGAAGCTAGAAAAGATAATGGGAAAAAGAATCTGGTTATTTATTTAGATGTAGATTCGGTGCTGGTTAAAGATTATAAACTTAATGCCGGTATAAGTTCTGAGGTTTATGCTACAAAAGGACGCAAACAAAAGCGCATTCCTTACACCGACCCGCACAAGCGTGTATATGAAGAGGGCGAGCCTGAAACCAATTCCTTACATTCAAATCCCGATCAGATTATTTACATGGACAAAATAAGTTATTCGCCCATTGGCTCTGTGGAAGATGTTTTAAAACAATATGTTCCAGGTTTTTATGGTAGGGGCGAAAATGCAAATTTTAGAGGTATAAATTCGCTATTTGGCTCTAGCCAGCCTTTGGTATTAATCGACGATGTTATGGTTGATTATTCTGCAATTAATTCTATTGCAATAAGCGATGTGCATAGAATTGAGATACTTAAAGGAGCAAGTGCAGCCATTTACGGTTTGCGAGGTGCAACGGGAGCCATAGCTATTTACACAAAGCAAGGTAGATATATGAAGCGAGGCGAGATTCTTTTCAATATGCTTGGATATGCAACCGCCAAAGAGTTTTATGTGCCTAAATTTTTGGCTCCCGAATCGCAACAAACTCCTTTTCCTTTTACTGCTTTTTGGAATCCTCAATTAATAACCGATAACAACGGAAAGTTGAATTTGTCGTTTGCTTTGCCAAACGTTACCGGAAAATTTATGCTCAAAATAGAAGGAATGGATACCAAAGGCAGGGTAGGAGCGTTGGTAAAAGAAATTGAAATAATGAATGGGTTGTGAAAAAAAAATTGAAAGTATTTTGAGTTTTGTTTTTTGTAGAAAATAGAATTGTCTTTCAAAACTGTTGGTTGTGTTTTTGTTGTTTTGATAGTTTGCAAAAAACCAGAGCTATTTTTAGGAAAGAGTTCTGGGTTTTTTATTGAAAAAAGAAAAAGTTAATATTAGTTAAATTGTTTTTATTAGATGAATATTTATTGTTTATCGACAAATATTTGTTATATTTGCAAAATAATTTAAAACTAAAACAATATGACAAAAACAAACAACTTCGTATTTTGGGGCTTATATATAGTGGCTTGGCTTATCTTTGTCGGCTTGAGCATTGAAACAGGAGGCTTAGTAGTAAATTTCTTTTTCAGTCTGTATAAGCCTGAATTTGTCCAAAATCTTTATCAAAAGTTGGACTTAACTGAAATGTACAAAGTGAGTAGATTCGCTTTTTTCGGTATTTATAGCTTTATCTTAGCCATTTCAGTGTTAAAAGCAAGTCTGTTTTATGCAGTTATCAGGCTAATGCACAAAATGGATTTATCAAAACCGTTCAGCACTTTTGTTGCAAGACAAATTTCACAAATTAGTTATTACACCCTTTCAATTGGACTGTTCAGCCACATTGGCAGGCAGTTAGCTAAAAATTTAATGCATCATGGTTTTGTTATCGACAAGTTGAACCAATTTTGGGCAGACAGTCAAGCATTTATTTTAATGGGAGCTGTAATCT
>DZBP01000277.1 GCA_022729915.1 Draconibacterium orientale
GACTCGAACTCCCGGCACTCGGTTTTGGAGACCGATGCTCTACCAACTGAGCTACACCCGTTCAACATAAGGAAATTCGACAGAGAATATCTGTCGAATTAACCTTTATAATTATTGATATTATTCTAATATTTCAGTTACTTGACCTGCTCCCACAGTACGTCCGCCTTCTCTGATAGCAAAACGTAAACCTTGTGTCATCGCAACAGGGTATATTAATTGAACAGTAATTGTTACGTTATCACCGGGCATTACCATGTCAACACCTTCGGGTAAGAAAATTTCACCTGTAATATCAAGAGTTCTTAAATAGAATTGTGGTCTATATTTATCATGAAACGGAGTATGTCTTCCGCCTTCTTCTTTTTTCAAGATATAAACTTCGGCTTTAAATTTAGTGTGAGGAGTAATAGAACCGGGTTTAGCGATTACCATACCTCTTTTAATTGCAGCTTTGTCGATACCTCTAAGAAGTAAACCTACGTTATCACCTGCTTGACCGTCGTCAAGAATTTTTCTGAACATTTCAACACCTGTAACAACCGATTTAAGTTTTTCGTCGCCTAAACCGATTATTTCTACAGGGTCGGCAGTATGAATTTGCCCTGTTTCAATTCTACCGGTAGCAACAGTTCCACGACCTGTAATAGAGAAAACGTCTTCAACAGGCATAAGGAATGGTTTGTCAATGTCTCTAGGAGGCAATGGAATCCATGTGTCAACTGCATCCATAAGTTCCATAACTTTTTCTTCCCATTCAGGTTCTCCGTTAAGAGCACCTAAAGCAGATCCTAAAATTACGGGAGTATTGTCTCCGTCGAAATTATAGAAAGTAAGAAGTTCTCTCATTTCCATTTCAACAAGTTCTAAAAGTTCAGCATCGTCAACCATGTCAACTTTGTTGATAAAAACAACCAATTTAGGAACGTTAACTTGTCTTGCTAAAAGGATGTGTTCTCTTGTTTGTGGCATAGGACCGTCTGTTCCTGCAACAACTATAATTGCACCGTCCATTTGAGCAGCACCTGTAACCATGTTCTTAACATAATCGGCGTGTCCGGGACAGTCAACGTGTGCGTAATGTCTTTTATCTGTAGCGTATTCTACGTGAGCTGTGTTAATTGTGATTCCTCTTTCTTTTTCTTCAGGAGCGTTATCAATAGAATCAAAGCTTTTGATATCACACAAGCCTTTTTTATTTAATACCATTGTTATAGCAGCTGTCAAAGTAGTTTTACCGTGATCAACGTGACCTATAGTTCCAATATTTACGTGTGGTTTGGTTCTTGAAAATTTTTCTTTAGCCATGATTAGAAAATTATTTATGATATGATTGAAAATTAATACTCAATTAAAAATTTATTAGAGCCGATGATGAGATTTGAACTCATGACCTCTTCCTTACCAAGGAAGTGCTCTACCTCTGAGCTACATTGGCTAACAAAAAAAGAGCGGGAGACGAGGTTCGAACCCGCGACCTGCAGCTTGGAAGGCTGCCGCTCTACCAACTGAGCTACTCCCGCTTTTGTTATTTTGTGTGGGGGGAGGAGGATTCGAACCTCCGAAGTCGTCCGACAACAGATTTACAGTCTGCCCCATTTGGCCACTCTGGAATCCCCCCGAATATTCAAAATAGCCTACTACTTAAATTATACTGGGTAATATAATTTAAGAGCCGATGGAGGGAGTCGAACCCACGACCTGCTGATTACAAATCAGCTGCTCTGACCAACTGAGCTACGTCGGCATCTTTTTTTGAAAGAACTTAAAAGGTATAAGCCTTTTTTTTCAGCGTGCAAATATAAAGACAATTTATTTATTCCACAAAATAAATTGTAAAATATTTTGTTTTTTTAAGATTATTCTCGTTCTTTTTCTTTATGTTTTTTCAATTGACGGCGCAATGCTTCTACTACTAAATCTGTAGCTTCCTCAAAACTAGCGGCTTCCTTTTCTGCAAACAAAGAATCGCCGGGTATGTCAATTTTTATTTTTGAAACTTTATTTACTCCGGTTGTGCTGTTACTTAATGATAAAAATACTTCAGTTCCGACTATTTTTTCGTAAAAGGTTTCGAGTTTTTCTACTTTTTTGTTTACAAACTGAACCAATTTTTTGTCGGGATCAAAACCGATACTATTCAATTTTATATTCATAATACCTCCGGTTGTTTTTTTGCTCTTGGATGAGCATGTTTATATATAAAATTTAACTGTTCAAATGAATTATGCGTATATACTTGAGTTGCCGTTAAGTTAGCATGTCCTAGCAGTTCTTTTATTGTATTGAGTTCTGCTCCATTATTGAGTAAATGCGTTGCAAAGCTGTGTCGCAAAACATGCGGATTCTTTTTTTCCTGATGCGTTATAAAACCTAAATATTTAACTACACATCTATAAATAAATTTATCGTACACTGGATTTCCTTTATCGGTAAGAAGCAAAAAATCTGTTTTGCAGCCCAAAAAAGTTTCTTGTACTGATTTATTATATAGTTCTATTGTATCTTTAAGTTTTACATTTATCGGAATCCTCCTCTCTTTTTTGCGTTTGCCTACTACTTTTATTGATAAGTTTTCTAAGTCTATATTTTTTTGTTGTATGGTACGTAACTCACTTATCCTTACTCCGGTTGAATAGAGTAAGTCGATGATTAAAAAATCTCTGATGCCTTTAAAATCGTTTGTAAAATAGCTTGTTTTGTGCTTTTCTAATAATTCAATCAAGCTTTCTTCTTTTACAAAAACCGGTAATTGTTGCTTGGTTTTGAGCGAACTAAGCTCTTTTGCCGGATTGTTTTGAATTATTTTGTTTTTTTGCAAAAACTTGTAAAACGATTTTAAGCTCGACAGTTTTCGATTGATGCTTCGGTTCGAGATGTTTTTGTTTGCCAATTCTACTACCCAACTACGAATATGTTTTTTGTTGGCTGACTGAATTTCAGTTTGTAATTGGCTTATACAAAATTCTTCAAACTCTTCAATATCTGTTTGGTAAGATTTTAGTGTATGCGGGGAATATCTTTTTTCGTAAGTTAGATAGTCTAAAAAAGATTCTTTGTGCATAATATTACCAAAATTTGATTTTGAATAATCACACGCTATAAACTATTTTGTGCAAAAGATTTTTGTTGTAAGTTTTATCTTCAACAACAATACGTACTCCTTTGATTATCAATAATAAGTTCAAAGAAGAAGTAAAGGTTACAGATAATACAAAACTATCTGCTTCCTAAACTTTCTTTTTTATTGAAAATAAGGAGACTAAGCTTCTTCAGCTTGTTTTTGCAATTGTTGTATATATACAGCATGTTGCAATTCTTCTCTCTTTCTCACAGAAGGTTTAACGTAGGCTTTTCTGCCTCTAAGTTCTTTGATTACTCCTGTTTTTTCAAATTTTCTTTTGAATCTTTTCAAGGCTCTTTCAATGTTTTCGCCTTCTTTGATTGGTATAATTATCATATTTTAGTTATTTATTTAAAAAATTGAGCTGCAAAATTATTAATTAGTTAAATATATTCAAATTTATTTTA
>DZBP01000278.1 GCA_022729915.1 Draconibacterium orientale
TTGGACGAAAAAGACAAAGCATTGGACGAAAAAGACAAAGCATTGGACGAAAAAGACAAAGCATTGGACGAAAAAAATAAATTGATATATAATTTAGCAAAAATATTGAAAGAAAATGGTTTATCGAATGAAGAAATACATAGCAAAACAGGTTTATCGATAAATGTTATTCATAATTTATAAAACATTGATAAACAAAGAAATAAAATATTATACAACAGTTAGCCAGAGCATTAGCTTTAGTGGTACTTTTATAGGTTTAGTGCAAATTTTTGCTAAAAAAAATTGCTAAATCCTATGCTATGCCAGCTGTGTAAATATTTTCGCTAACCGTTGACCATTAACCCTTAACAATCAAATTATGAACGAAAAAGAGCAAAAAATACTCGAAACTTTAAAAACAAAATCACTCACCAAACAAAACCTTTTTGCCTTGATGCAAACTATTTTCGAACGGTTTAGAGAGATTTTAGATGAAAGAGTTAAGCTTTTCAATAACCAACTTATCAATATTGACAAGCGTTTGCTTCTCGAAGTGAAAGATAGAGGCATGTTTGAAATACAATTAAAAATAGCTGGTGATATTCTCATTTTTCAAATGCACACCAACGTTTTTCAGTTTGACCGCTCGCACAATGTATGGCAAACTTCATATTTAAAAAACAGTGAATTAGCTAGTTACATAGGAATGATAAATATTTTTAATTTCCTTGCCGACTCATTTGCTTACAACCGAATGGAGGATTTAGGCTACTTAATTGCTCGCGTTTTTGTAAACAAAGACAAACATTTTTTTGTTGAAGGAAAAAGACAACTTGGAATGGTGTACAATAATTTTGGCGAACGACTCGTCGATGATAATGCCATTCGCGAGATTATAGATACAGCCATTTTGTATTCGCTCGAGTTTGATTTGCTGGTTCCAAAGTACGACGACATGAAAATTATAAGCGTTACGCAAATACAACAAAACTTAGAAAATGCCAAACTAAAAACAGGCAAACGTTTAGGCTTTCAATTTAATACCGACGATACAAATTCATAAACCCAACGATTCTGCGCACAACAAAAAACAATTTCTATTTTTTAAATAAACTAAATGTCAATAATTACATTAACAACTGACTGGAGCAAAGGCGATTACTATGTTGCCGCTGTCAAAGGAGCTATTCTAAAACAAGTTCCTGATTGTACTATTATTGACGTTTCGCACGATATAAAACAATTTCAAACCTCACATGCAGCTTTTTTGTTGAAACATAGTTTCCCTCACTTTCCAGCTGAAACCATACATATTATTGGTGTAAATACTGAAATTTCCAACGATGAGCCTTTTATAGTTTGCCGAATTGCAAATCAATATTTCTTGGGAATAGACAACGGACAATTTAGCTTAATTTCTGAAACTCCACCCGAACTGATTGTTGAAATTCAACCCAATAAATTTAACCTTCAACTACAAACATTTCCGGTGCTAAACTTGTTTGTAGATGTTGCATGTGAATTGGCTAAAGGAACTGATATTCTTACACTTGGCATACAAAAAACAAAAATAAAACAGCAAATAGAATTTAATCCTGCAATAGACGAAAACTCGATTAATGCTCGCATCATTTACACCGATTCGTACGGAAATGCAATTACAAATATTACCCGAGAAATTTTTGATAGAGTAGCCAAAGAACGCAAATTTAATATTTGGATTCAAACACGCAAAAACGAAATTACACAAATCATCAATTCGTATAACGAGGTAGAAGGTGGAACACTTTTGGCTGTTTTCAATTCATTAAATTTGCTCGAAATTGCAATAAACAAAGGAAGTGCAGTTGATTTGCTCGGGCTCAAAGCGTTTGATTCTACAATAATTGTTCGCTTCAAACCCAGTTTTTGATGTACTTTTTCTTATTTCAAATTAAATTGAAAAAAATAGTGTTTCCATTTTTCTTCTGTCTTTTATAACAAATGCAAAAATAATTATTTCGGTTATTTATATAAAAAAATTAAGACTATTCTTCTTTACCTAACTTACAAAAAGCTAAATCATATTTTAGAAAAAAAGCATTATTCAAAAAAAAAGAAACGTTTTTGGATTAAAAAAAAGCACCAAAAGTGTTAAAAAATATTAAAAAGTAGTCGTTTTTAGGTATATGTTTAAAAAAATGTTTTTATAACAAGTTGATTTTATATTATTTAACAAACATAAAACAATTAGCTATTCAAATAATTAGTATAATTAAAAAAACTTTTTAAACTTTGTACCAAACTTACAAACGAAATAAAGAGGATTTTTTCTTTTTCTAAAAAAAGCGAGAATCAAAAAAAGCTTCAAATGAATTTTTGAATGCACAAAATAGCAGTTGGAAATTTTTTTATCAAACTTACAATTATAAACAAGAAAATGATATTTAGTGTCGGCATATTAAATCTACTTACTATTGATAGAATTAGTGTGCAAAAAAAAAAGGCAACAAAATAAAATTTTTGTTGCCTTTTTTTGTTTGGTACATTAAATAGGTATTAAATTCAATTTTTGTCAAAGAAATTTAGTTTTGTGAAAAAAAAGCACAAAACAATTTCAGAAAAAAACCAATATTATGAAGACTCCAATTAACTATGAAATTGTAAAAGAAGAAATTGAAAAAAGCGGTTTGCCAGTGGTAGGAAATGCAACTATCAGAGAATTAGTGAGATTGGTAAATAAAATAGAAGTGCGTACTGGCGAAAAATTTGTACGAATGGAAATGGGCGTGCCGGGTTTACCACCACCTCAAATAGCAATTGACGCTGAAATAGAAGCTCTTAGACAAGGTGTTTCATCAAAATACCCCATGATAGAAGGTGATGCACAGCTAAAAATCGAAATTTCTCGTTTTGCCAAATTATTTCTTGATATTGACGTAAGCAGCGAATATTGTTTGCCCACAGTAGGTGCAATGCAAGGTTCAATAGCTTGCTTTATGGTAGCCAACCGAAGTGATAAAAACAAAGAAGGAACCCTCTTTATCGACCCCGGATTTCCGGTTCAAAAACAACAATGTAAAGTTCTAGGGCACAATTATTATACCTTTGATGTGTATAATTATAGAGGACAAAAATTGCGCGATAAACTTGAAGAATTTTTCAAAACCGGAAAAGTTTCTACCATTTTGTACTCAAATCCCAACAACCCTTCTTGGATAGCATTTACAGAAGAAGAATTGATGATAATTGCTGAATTATCAGATAAATACGATGTGATTGTGCTCGAAGATTTGGCTTATTTCGGAATGGATTTCAGACAAGATTATTCCAAGCCCGGAGTTCCTCCGTTTCAGCCCACAATTGCAAAATATACCGACAATTATATTTTGCTCATTTCAAGCTCAAAATCCTTTAGCAATGCAGGTCAGCGCATAGGAATGATGCTAATTTCCGACAAATTGTTTAATCGCCGTTACCCCGATTTGAAACGTTTTTATTCAACCGATGGATTAGGCTACTCAATGATTTATGGTGCATTGTATGCACTTTCGTCGGGTGTAAC
>DZBP01000279.1 GCA_022729915.1 Draconibacterium orientale
ACCCTGTATTTTGCAAGCAGCACAAGTGCCTGCACTTTACGGTGCTATTTTGGGGTATGTTTTTTATAAATATATGTACCATTAAAATTTGTATATAAACATAAAATGATTATATTTGCAAAAATCAATTTGTAAGGGCAATAAACCGTAGCATTCACAAAGAAAAAAAACAATGAATCAGCAAGAAAAAATAAAATATTGGTTGGAAATTGCTGACTACGATATAGAAACAGCAAAAGCAATGCTCAAAAGCAAACGGTTTTTGTATGTAGGTTTTATGTGTCATCAGGCAATTGAAAAGACATTGAAAGCATATTTCACGTCAAAGTACGATGATGTACCCCCTTTTACTCACAATTTGAAACATCTTGCTAATAAAACAGAAATATATGATTCAATGCCAGAAGATTATAAAGATACAATTGATACACTGTTGCCTCTGAATATTGAAGCTCGATATCCTACCTACAAAGAGCAACTTTTGAAAAGTTTGTCGTATGCAAAATGCCAAGAAATATTAAAACAAACCTATGAATTGAAGCAATGGATAGAGAAGCAGTTATAGAAAAAGTAATCCGATACAGCCAATTAGTATTTACTGTGCTAAAGCCCAATAAAATTATTCTATTTGGTTCGTATGCAAAAGGGAATTGGACTGAAGATAGCGATATAGATGTAGCTATCTTTGTAGATAAAATGCAAGAAGACTTCTTACAATTATCGACCAAATTGTGTAATCTAACTCGAACAATTGATTATAGAATAGAACCCATTTTACTTGAAGAAAACAACGACCCAAGTGGTTTTATTTCAGATATAAAAAAACAAGGTATTTTTATCTTTCAAAAAGAAAACTCAACGAACCATATTGCAACACCATAAATAAGCATCGAACTAAGATTAATTATATATTTCATTTTGCCAAGTGCTTAAAAATAAGTAAGCAGCAAAGGTTTTGCGCAAAAATAAAATAACACTGGTGCTTATAATTAATTGAGATATAAAACTTTGCAACTTTGCATGTTTTTTTTGTTTTTAAACTATTTAGACCGAACTCTTTATTGCTTTTACGATATACTCCGACATGCTTTTTTTGCAGTTGGTCTTTTTTCGGTAGAACTACGTTTGTTTTTGTGTCTGTTTAAACGATGGATTTGTTTTTCCAATGTCCCATTTTAAAATAAATGGTAGAAGCAAAAAGTCCAAAAATCCAACCTGTTGGAATAGACCACCAAATACCATCGGTACCTAAAACTTTGGACAGAAAGTAGGCTGCCGGCACTCTAAAAATCCACATCGAAAACAATGTAATTATCATTGGAATCATGGTATCGCCTGCGCCTCTAAATACTCCTAGAAATGAAAACATTATGGAGAACGTAAAATAAAAATACCCCACAATTTGCAAATATTTATAACCAATGGCTACAACTTGGGCATCGGAAGTAAACATATACATAATACTTTCGCCCCAAAGCAAAATAACAATTGTAAAAAATAACGAAATTGCAACCGAATAAGCAAGAGTTACATAAAGTCCTTCTTTTACTCTGTCTATTTTGTTAGCTCCTATGTTTTGTCCTACAAAGGTAGTAAGTGCTGCGGTTAAATTCATGGCAGGCATTACGGCAAAACCATCTAATCGTCCGGCAACAGAGTAAGCGGCAATTACATCAGTTCCAAAAGGGTTTACTATTTTATACAGTGCCATCATACCTAATGCTACAAAAAGTTGCTGAAAACCCGAAGGCAAACCAAGTTTTATACTTTTGATAAAGATTTCTTTGTCGAAAGTAATGGTTTTGAGCGAGATGCGAATAACCTCGTGTTTTTTATTCAAATAAATAATGCCTACTATAAATGCAATGGCTTGCGAAAGAACTGTTGCCCAAGCCACTCCGGCTATTCCCCAATGAAAAACCAAAACAAACAGCAAATCGAAGATTACATTGAAAATAGAAGAAACAATTAAAAAATAAAGCGGTGTTTTAGAATCACCTAGTCCTCGTAAAATAGAGCTGGTAGAATTGTATCCAAACATAGCTACAACTCCGCCTAAGAAAATATTCAAATATAAGGTAGCATCAGCCATTAGCTCTTCGGGCAAATCCATTAGTCTGAAAATATCTTCGCTAAAGTAGATGCCTACAACACTGATAATAAGCGATGCGAAAAATACAGTGATATAAAAAGTATCAATAGCTTGCTTTACTTTGTCCATCATTTTGGCACCATAGTATTGCGAAATAATAACCATATTGCCCGAAGCAATACCAATTATTAGTGCTATTAAAACATAAAAAATAGGAAACGAAGCACCTACGGCTGCAAGTGCTTTTTCGCCAATAAATTTGCCCACCACTGCACTATCTACAACGTTGTACAACTGCTGAAATACATTGCCTATGAGCATAGGTAATGCAAAATAGAGTATAAGTTTGCCGGGACTTCCCTGTGTTAAATCTTTCAAAATAGATATGTATTTATCGAAGCATTTTCTTTGCATTTTAAAATACAAAAAATATGCTTGAAATGAAACGAAATTGCTTTAGACGAGCAAAAAAAATAATAATATACGTATTGTCAAACAATTACTAAGTAAAAGTAACCAATGTATATAAAGCCTTTTACAAAAAAAGTTTTTTGCAAAGGAAATAAGAATTTGGTTACAAAAGAAATTATTTATTAATAACTGATTTAGGAAGATTCAACATACAAATGCAACGAACTAGGCGACTAAATTATAAAAAATATTTTTAGGATTTTCGTAATTTAGTTTTTCTCGAGGTCTTGCATTTATTTTCTTTTGTATTTCCATGATTTATAAATCGTTTTAATACGTCCGGCAGGTAATAAAATTGATAGATAAAATGAAATTTACGACAGCAAGCACAAAAGAAGTTTTTCACAAAGTTAGATGTTTATGAAGAACTAAAAATCATGCTAGCGAAAAAAAAACGTTTGGGTAGTATTTTAAACACCACCGTAACCCTCGAATGCTTAGTAAAACGAGGCACGAGGCACTAACAACTCATTACCCAAAAAGTTAGCCCACATTACCAAAGTTAGCTCACTCTTTTCCAGTGTTTAACGAACCGCCTTATACTGAGGCGGTACGTAGTATTGTGTGTGTGGTGCACTGGTAGCCGATTGGCTACCAGCCATCTACACGATTAGCGTTATTTTTCTTCATCATCTGATTTATTTTCAATTTCAATTCTTTTTTTGTTCTCTAAGATTTTTTTTGCATTTAACTTTGATACAACACTTTTACCCGTTTCTTTTTCAATTTCTTTACGGGTATTGCCAGCAATTTTGCCGCCTTTATTTGCAATTTTTTTACTATCATCAAAAGTTATTGGATTTTATTCCTTCGATATTTCTGTTGTTGTTGCTTCTGCGAGCATATTTATAATTAGTTCTAAATTAGTCATATTATCACGCAGATTTTCCTTTTTAAGTTCTTTAAAATGTTTATATTCCTTCGTTGTCATACCTGACCATGCCTTTGTAATTTC
>DZBP01000280.1 GCA_022729915.1 Draconibacterium orientale
TTAATCGTTAAACATTAATCGTTAACAATTATTTGGTTATTTGTGCCATAAATTCGCCTTCGGTAACTAAATTGTCGCCCACAAAAGCTTCGCCTTTCATGTTTACAATTCCACGTCGGATAGGAGTCATTAAGGTGAGTCTGAAAATAAGCGTATCGCCCGGTTTTACCATACCTCTAAACTTTACTTTGTCCATTTTCATAAAGTACGTTAAGTAATTTTCGGGGTCGGGTACTTGGCTAAGTGCCAAAACACCACCGGCTTGCGCCATCGCTTCGCAAATAAGTACGCCCGGCATTACAGGTTGCTCAGGAAAATGCCCTACGAAGAAGGGTTCGTTCATCGTTACATTTTTTAAGGCTATTACTTCTTTGTTTGTAACACTCAAAACCTTATCAACCAATAAGAATGGCGGACGATGTGGCAATAGTTTTTGGATAGCCATTACGTCGTAAAGTGGAGCCTTGTTCGGGTCGTATTCGGGAACTTTTTCCGATTCCTTTTTTATAATTTGCTTTATTTTCATTGCAAATTGAACATTGGAATAGTGTCCCGGACGCGATGCCAGAATTTTTCCTTTGATTGGCATTCCTATTAAAGCCAAATCGCCTATTAAATCGAGCAGTTTGTGACGTGCCGGTTCGTTTGAGAAACGAAGTTTTACGTTATTTAGTACTCCTCTTTTGGCTACAAGGCGTGGTTTACCAAGCAAATCGGTTACTCTATCTACTTCTTCTTGCGAGGTTTCTTTTTCTAATATTACAATAGCATTGTCTAAGCTTCCCCCTTTTATAAGGTTTTTCTTAGCTAATATTTCTAAATCTCTAAAAAATACAAAGGTACGGCAAGTAGCTACTTCTTTGGCGTATTCTTTGAGCGAACTGATGCTTGAGTATTGATGTCCAAGTATTTCGGAGCTGTAATCAATCATTACATCGGCGCTGAAATGGTCGCTTGGAAAGGTTTGTATTTCTATTCCCGACTCTTCATCTTGGTAGCTGATGTTCTTTTTTACTACAAAATATTCTCTATCAGCATCTTGATCCACTATTCCTACTTGTTGGAAGGCATCTATGTATAGTTTAGAGCTTCCGTCGAGAATGGGAGTTTCGGCGCTATCTATTTGAATAAGAGCATTGTCTATTTCTAAACCATAAAGTGCAGATAATACGTGTTCTACTGTGCCCACTCTTGCGCCATTTTTTTCTATCATGGTGCTACGAGAAGTATCCACTACGTTTTCCACTATTGCTTTAACAGTTGGTTGTCCCTCTATATCAACTCGTTGAAAAACGTAACCATGATTTTCGGGTGCAGGTAGCACTTTCAATTCAACAGGTAAGCCGGTATGTAGTCCCAAACCGGAAAATGCAACTTCTGCTTTTAAAGTTCTTTGTTTATCTGCCATCTCACTTTTGTTTTAGAATATCTGTTAATTTTTTTAGTTCTCTTTCTAATTCATTCACTCTGCGATTCAAATCGGGCAATTTGCGATACGCTGCCATAGAACGGAATTCATTTCTAATTTCCTGAGCAGGAATACCTTGCACCATTGTTCCTTTTTGGGTTATCGACGAAAGGATTCCCGATTTTGCTCCTATAATAACTCCATCGGCTATGCTTAAATGTCCGGCAAAACCTACTTGACCGCCTATCATACATTTTTTGCCTATTTTTACCGAACCCGAAATTCCTGTAAGGGCAGCTATTACTGTATGTTCGCCTATTTCTACATTGTGAGCTACTTGTATTTGATTATCGAGTTTTACTCCTTCTCTTATAATTGTTGAGCCCATCATGGCACGGTCTATTGTGCAATTTGCGCCTATTTCTACATTATTTTCGATAACTACATTGCCTATTTGTGGTATTTTGGTATATTCGGCATCGGAAGGCGCAAAACCAAAGCCATCGCTACCTACTACCGTGCCCGAATGCAAAATGCAATGGTTGCCTATTTTGCAATTGTGGTAAATTTGTACACCACTAAAAAGTTGTGTGTTTTCGCCTATTTCGGAGTTTTCGCCTACATATACGTGGGGATAAATTTTTACGTTGTTGCCTATTTTAGCGTTATCTTCTATTACTGCATAAGGTGCAATGTAAACATTTTCACCTATTTGCGCTTTTTCACTTACAAAAGCCAGTGTACTTATGCCTACTTTTTTGGGTTTAGACATTTCGTAAAGCTGCATGAGCTTTGCCATTGCTGTGTAAGCATCTTCAACTCGTATTAGAGTTGATTTTACCGCATCTTCAGCCTTAAATGTATTGTTTACCAATACGATAGACGATGCCGTTTCGTAAATATACTTTGTATATTTTTGATTTGCCAAAAAGGAAAGTGTTCCGGGTTTGCCTTCTTCGATTTTTGAAAAATTATCAACTTCTACTTGAGCATTGCCCTCTATTGTACCTCCTAAGTAATCGGCTATTTGTTGAGCAGAAAATTTCATATTTATTTTTTTTTGCAAAACTAATAAATTTTTATTTACTTACAATCTTTAAATTAATGTTTTATGCAATTATTCAAATTTTAAGCACCAGTGTTTTTTTTATTGGAGCAAATCTTTTTGTAATCAAATAAATTTTAAGCACTTGGCAAAACGAAATCTACAATTTATTTTGTGTTAGTGCTTATATTTTTTTGAAATTACAAATTTTCGTTTGACTATGTTTTTGAAAAGTTGTTTTTTAGGCAATGTTTTGAATTGGTTTAAACCTATAATTCAATAGTTTACATCAAAAAAAAGAAACAGTTTTTTTAGACCGACAAACGTTTTGTATTAGAATATTTTATGTTTTTATTGCTTTTCTTTTTGCTTTTATAGCGCATCATTTTTTCTTAGGAACGAATCAAAAATAATTTAGAACAAGGCGCAAGTTCAATTTTGCTTTTGAGCTTACTCTTGTAAGTGAGAAAGCAAAATTGAACTTGCAACGCCGTTATAAGTTGTTTTTCATTCGTTCCTTAATATACCGATTCTTTAAATTAACAAGGCGTTTGATTTTGATTTGTATTGCAAGTGGAATTTTTACAACGGTTTTTGCTTTGTCAAAGTTGCAATCTTAAAATAATAGCCCCCGATGTGCTATTAATTGTATGGTTAGTAGAATTTTTCTAAAGTTTTTTGCTTTGTCAAAGGTGCAACTTTACTTAATTTTCTGGCGAAGTGCCTAAAAAAGTAGGCGTTTTTGCCTAAAAATCGTGGAGGGGGCTTTTTTTAAACTTGAAAATTCACATCATTCGATTGAAAATTCACATCATGTGCTTGAAATTTACTTCGTGCGGTTGAAAATAGTTCCCGTGCCGCAAAAAATAATTCCCGAAAAAAAATAAATTGACTTCGCATGCTTGAAAATAGTTCCCGTATGCTTGAAAACATTCCCCGCAAAAAAATAAACATTTCCCGCACACTTGATGACTATATCTCCACGCTTGATAGCTATATCTCCACGCTTGATGACTATACCTCCACGCTTGATAGCTATATTTCCACG
>DZBP01000080.1 GCA_022729915.1 Draconibacterium orientale
TTTTTTTGTCAATAAATTGCACTTTTTTGTCAATGAATTGCATTTTTTGATTTTTTTTTATAAATTTGTGCTGAAATAAGTAACACCATTTCTTAGAAAATTGAAAAAAACTATGGAAAAATTTCAATGCATTATTGTAGATGACGACATTACCTCTATTGTTCTTTTAGAAAAATATATTGAAAGATTGAACGATTTTACTGTAATTCAGAAATTTACAAACCCAATAGAAGCTATTGGCTTTTTGAATAATCATGCAGTTGATTTAATATTTCTCGATGTGGAAATGCCAAGTATTTCAGGAATTAATTTTATCAAAATCCTTTCAAAAAAAATAAATGTAATCTTAACTACTGCATCAAGGCAATATGCACTAGAGGGATTTGACTTAGATGTAGTCGATTATATTCTCAAACCCATTAATTTCGAGCGTTTTTCTAAAGCAGTTGAAAAATTCAGAAATTTACATATTGAAATTCAATCTAAGGAATCAATTCCTGCTTTAGCTATTCCGAAAAACTCATCAGCTATTTTTGTTAAAGAGAATTACAAAACCAAAAAGATTCTAATTACTGATATAATTTACATCGAAAGTGATAAAGAATATGTGAAAATATTTACTAATGAAGGATTTACAAAAACCAAACAAAGCTTAAATTTTTATGATAATGAACCTGATAACGCACCTTTTTTGCGTATTCATAGGTCGTTTGTTATCAATTTAGAAAAAATTGTCTCATTCACAAATACCGAAATTCAGGTTGCCAATAAGCTTTTGCCTATTGGTAGAAATTACAGAGAAAAAGTAAAGCAAATTATTTCTAACGAAAAAAATAAAGATAAGAAATAAGAACCCATGCAATTCTTTTGTAATTAATTAATTATTAAGCATTTGTAAAAACAAACTATTAAATTGGATTCAGTACATAAAAATAATATACCCGTTTAATAAAACCGTTTTTCTTTTTTTACTTTATTATCTTTTTGAGTTCCTAAAATTCTACCTACTATAAGCCCTATTGCCCAGCCAATTAAAATGCTTACTTTCATAAAATCAGCATTATACGCATTAAATATTTGCATAATTTGTGCAAAAGCAAAACCTAATACCGAACCTACAAGCAAACCTACGAAGGCATAAGTTGGTGCATATAAATTTCTTTTTACTAAATTGTGTGCCGTTTTTAAATGCTCAGCGTAACTGTCGCGCTTTTGTTCGTAGGTTTTTCGAGTTTGGTTTGATGTATTGAGGTATTTGTCAATATTTTGGGATACTTCAAGTATTTCTGCTTTTAAATTCTCACATTCTTTACATGTACTCGAAAATTCGTTAATTCGCTGAGCTATTGTAATGAAGCCGCCTAAATTATAAAAACGCACTTCTTTGGGTTTAATGTTTTTTTCTGAAATTTGTTCTATGTTTTGTTTTACTTCTTCAAACCAGTTCATAATGTATAGTTTAGTATGTTTTAGCTAATTTTTTTTTTAATACAATTTTTACTTTTTACGTAGTACCATTAATCCGTCTCTTATCGGAAAAATTACATTTTCTACACGTATGTCATTGTGTACAAAAGTGTTAAATTCTAAAATACCACGTGTGTATTCGTCTTGTTTTTCTGGTGAATTTAATATATTTCCGTCCCAAAAAATATTGTCGGCTATAATAAAACCACCGGATTTTACTTTATCAAAAACTAATTGATAATAAGCCAAGTATTCACGTTTATCGGCATCAATAAATACCAAATCAAATGATAGGTCAAACGTAGGAACTATCTTCAGAGCATCGCCAAAATGACAAATAATTTGTTCCTTAAATCCAGCTTTTTCGATAAAAGGAGCAGCAAAACCTTCTAACTCGTCGTTGATATCAATGGTATGCAAAATGCCTTCAGGCAACAATCCTTTAGCTAAGCAAATAGCCGAATAACCAGTGTAAGTGCCAAGTTCGAGAATATACATTGGTTTTATCATTAGCGAAAGCATAGTAAGTATTTTTCCTTGAACATGTTCCGATAACATGCGAGGACGCAGCACTTTAAGATGCGTTTGGCGTGAAAGTTCGGTTAAAACTTCATCTTCGGCTTGTGTGTGTTGCTCAATGTATTTTTGCAAACTTTTGTCGGTTTGCATTGAGCTATTAAAACTTATTTGTGGCTGATAATTAAGCATTTTGTTTTATTTGATTTTTTTCGATGCCAGCCTAAATAAGGTGGCATCGAAAAAAAAGTCGTTTTTTATTTACTACAACTATTCGCAAGTGCAAAGATTTGGCACTTTTGAGCACAAACTTTCATATTCTTGTTCTAATTTTTGAATTTGAACGTCAAGTTTATCGTTAAATTTATTCAATTCTTGCATATTTTTAAATTCTTGCTGCTCTTTGGTCAATTGAAATATTTCTTCTCTTTGTTTTTTCAAAAGTGCATATTCTTCTACAAAAAGCGCAATGTATGCTGGTTTTTCTTTTCCTTCGGGATATTGTTCGGCTAAATTCTTGTCAATACAATCTTCTTTCACAAGTAGTTTAAATACAAGGTCTTTCGCTTTTTTCTTTAATGCTTCGGTTTGGGTTGAAGCTTCTTTTACCAATATTTTTTGGTAACGCTCATCAAAAGCAATAATGGCTTTGCTTGCTTCTTCCTTGCAGGTTTTGCAATACGAGCTATTCATTTTTGCTTTCAATTCCTCCGATTTTTGAACTCCGGCTTCGTTCGCTCCAAAACCATTAAGTTCTTGAATTAAAGGTCGATATTCTTTTAAATAAATATCATTTTCCAATCTGTCGGCAAGTTTATTTATTGCTTTTACTTCTATTGATGCTTCTTCTGATTTGGGTAATTCTACCATATAAAGCGAACGCAAATAGCGTTCTTTTTCTACAATTGTAGGGTCTTTCGTTAAATTTTCGTACTCAAAAAGTGTGTTTACTAATTCTTTTATGTTTTTTAAATAATTATTTTCATCGAGATATAGCTCTGAATTGGTAATAATACTTTCGTACGATTTTTTGAATTCGTTCATATACAGCTTATTTTCAGCATAAGCTTTGTTTCGCATATTCAAAATATTTTTCAAATTGCGGTAATTTTGCAAAATTACAAAAAAACTTTTCGAAAAATCTTTTGTTATTTCATTTTTATAGTTCAGTTTATAATTATTTATCGATAGTTTTAAATCAACAAAAACTTTCAAAAATTCTACCAATTCCATTTCTTGGGTATAAGTTTCCTTATTGATAATTCCTTTGTCTAAGGCATTTTTTATTTTTTGAATTCTTATTTTAATTGCCTCAGCGTCAATTTCATCGCCTATTGCAGGTTCGCTAATGTATTTTGATTTGTAATTGGCAATTACCAAGTATGGATATTTTCCAAAACCTATTTTTTGCGACAAAATATCGCGCGTAATTTGAGGATTTTGTTCGTTCAAAACGTACTTAGTAAGTTCATCGGTATTTATTTTTGCCGGTTTATTTGTCGAAAGTTCAAACACATATACATTGATAGAGTGTAATTGTTTGCTAAAATCTTGCTCTTCGTAAAGTCGTATAGTTGAAGTAAATTGGTATTGAGTGCGTTGAATTTTACTTTCCATTATTTTACCATACTCGCCTATAAGTGATAAAACAGCCTCCGATGGGTTGGTTATTTTTGAAATTGACTTCAGCGATTCCGATACAATCATATTTAAGCGGTCTTGCTTGGTATTGGTTATTGCTTCTGCCTGAATATCAGCCTCTACGTAATCTTTATTGCCAGTTAAAGGCAAATTGTCGATTATTCGTATAACTTCAAACGATTTGCTAATATTACTATTGTACTTGCTATCAGTGCCTAAAGCAAATTGAAAGTTGTAAATTGGATACACTAAATCGCCACCAAAAAATTTCAAATCTTTCACTTTGGTTGTAACAATCAAATATTCAATATATTCGGTATTTTTTTTGCTTTTTTTGCCCGAAATCTTATCTGTTTCAAAAGCTAAGTCATTCACCAAATCGTTGAATTTATCAGGATTGATTAAATAAATATCCGACGAAAGATATTGCCATTCTTCACTAAACTCAAAATTAGTTTTTTGCTTCAAAACAGGAGTTGTTTGTATCACAACTTGCGCAAAAATTGAGTTTATTGCAATAAAAAGGACTAACAATAAGGCTATTTTTTTCATAATACCATCATTAAATTATTGTTTTTAAAATTATTTATTTAGAGCTTTTCATCATTTTATTAAAAAAACAAAAATACAAAATAGATAAGTAATTACTAAATTTTCTTTTAATAAATAAGTTTTTAATTTTGCGAAGAAAAATGTAGCTTTGCTTTTTCTTTAGCTACTAAAATCTTTATTTATTGATTATTTGCATTTTAGAGCAATTAAACAAATGAATACCCATAAACTGACAACAATTGTAAGATAACTTTACGATAAAAAAATGAAATCACTAAAACAAGAAGCTCAAATTTTAAAAAGAAAGCTAAAAAATTCTTATTTCACTAGTATTGTGAGTCTTTCGTTGGTTCTCTTTGTTATAGGAATGTTGGGTTTGCTCATATTAAATGCGGCAAAACTTTCTACACACGTCAAAGAAAATATTGGTTTTAGTATTATGCTCAAAAACGAAGCAAAGCAATCTGAAATTGTTGATTTACAAGATTATCTGAAAGAACAAGAATATGTAAAAAGTACTGATTATATCTCTAAAGAAGAGGCTGCGCAAGAGTTACGTGAAGAATTAGGCGAAAATTTTGTGGAATTTTTAGGATATAATCCACTTTTGGCTTCTATTGATGTAAAAGTATTTGAAGAATATTCGAGTATCGAAAGTATTGTAAAAATTAAAAATGCGCTTGAAAAGCGTTCTGAGGTTAAAGAGGTTTTCTTTCAAGAATCAGTTATCGATTTGGTAAATAAGAACTTAGCTAAAATGGGTGTCGTTATTTTTATCTTTTCTCTCCTTTTAGCTCTTATTGCTGTGGCTTTGCTAAATAATACCGTAAGACTTTCAATATATACCAAGCGTTTTAGTATCAATACTCTCAAACTTGTAGGTGCTACCAATAGATTTATTACTAAACCATTTGTAAATAAAAGTATTTTGCATGGAATTATTGCCGGATTTGTTGCAATTTCTTTTTTGGCTTTTCTTATTTATTTTGCACCCGATGAACTTACAGCTTTAATCGATTTAAACGATGTAGGTTCTCTTTTTTTCGTAATCTTGGTTTTCGGAATTATAATCAATTCGTTAACTACTTATTTAGCTGTTCGTAAATATTTAAACTTAAATATTGACGAGTTATATTTTTAGCAAATAAAATTTTAAATATTTGGTATATTTTAAATTATAAAACATGAAAATAGATTATAAAATTATAAGTATTGCTTTTTTACTATTTTTTACCTCTTGTAATTGGTCGCAAAGTGATAGTGAAGAAATTATAGAACGCGATCAATTTGTGCTCATGCTTGTAGATTTGCATCTTGCAGATGTTTTACTTGCTCAAAGTCAGCTTTTCGACCATCAATTGGCTGATACTTCCGGCAAAAAATCGTACTATAATTATATTTTTAAAAAATACAACACGAATGAGTATAAATTTAGCAAAACGGTAGAATATTACGCACGCCATAACGCTGAATATTATGATATTTACTCTGAAGTTATAGACGAATTGAGCAAGAAACGTGCAGAGATGATTTCGAGCAAAGAACACAATGCTGAACAAAATAATTCGGATACTACCATTCAAAAAGATGCAGATTCTACCATTCAAAAAGATGCAGATTCTACCTTTCAGAAAGCTGTAATTCGTGCAAAAAAAAGTAATATTAAGTTGTGAACCAAATTTAATTGTACATTTTATTTTGCAATGTGCTTAAAATTTATTTTGTTACAAAAATGTTTGCTTCATATAAAATAGCACTGGTGCTTATATTTTTATAATTTTTTCGGAATAACTATACGAATCTGTTGTTAATTTTAATATGTAATTACCTTTGGGCAACCAACTCATATTTAGTTCCATAAAGTTAGAATAATATCCATTTGGGTATTCTTCTAACAGTTTTCCGTCCATGCTAAATAGCTGTATTGCTTTGAAATTAAAACTATTGCGCAAATAAACTCTGCAAAAATCGTCGATAACATTGGGAGCTATTAAAATATTTTCCGATACTTTTTGAAAAGCTATGTAGCCAATAATTGATTGACTTTTAAGTATATGATTATTTGGGTCAAGTTGAATAACTGTTGGACGAAAATCGAGTTGTAAGCTAAAAGATTGCCCTGAAAATTTATGGTCAAGATAAATAGTTGTATCATGTGAGCTTGAATAAAGCCGAATTGGAACTTTTAGTTCAAAAAACGTAACAGAAGGGTCAGTTTGCGTTTGGTAGAGCTCAAAAGTCATCTTATTATTCTCATCTTGGCTCCAATTCAAATAATAATTTGGAAAACCTCTGCCGTAAATCCATGAATTAAAGAAATTATCGAGCTTTCTATCTGCGTAAAGTTCAAAATGCTTTTGCAAATCGGCTGTTTTTGCATAATTATTACTTAGTTTTGCATCATTTAGGTAAGATTTGATTGCATTGAAGAATATTTCATCGCCTAATTGCATTCTGAGCATGTGTAAAATACTTGCTCCTTTAGAATAACTCAATTGACCGCTAAAAATACGATTTATACTTGTGGTATCATCTACATACACAGAGCCATTAGGCGATTGAAGTGCATAAGAAAAATTTGAAAGCACATCTTTCATGTAACTTTCGTTGCCTTCAAAGTGCTCATAAGCAAGCGATTCCATATAGGTTGCAAAACCTTCGTTTAACCAAATGTCTTTCCAGCTTCCGCAGGTTACGTAATCGCCAAACCATTGGTGTGCAAGCTCATGCGCTATTATGGCAAAGTTCCAAGCTCCCATAAAACTCATCGTTTGATGTTCCATTCCTCCTCCCCACGAAAATTGAGCATGACCGTATTTTTCTTTTGCAAAAGGATAATCTATCAACAAATTACTAAAATAAGTAATTAGGTCTTTTGTTACTGAAAGCGTTGCTTTTACATTTTCGTAAGTTTCGGGGTATAAATAATTTAAAATCTCTACTGAGTCGGTATTCGATAGTTTTGCATATTCGGAGTAATACATATAATCGGTTACTGATATAGCAATCAAGTAGGTAGCAATCGGATAACGGTGTTTCCAATGGTAAATTTTATTTGTTCCGTCAAGTTTTTCACTTACCAAAATACCATTTGAAGCTGCCCTATAAGCTGCTTGTGTTTTAACGAAAATATCAACTGAATCTATTTTATCGTTCAAATCTTGCTTGCACGGCATCCATTCTCTAGCTCCGTAAGGTTCTGATAATGTGTACGCAATAGGTGAAATACGATGGTAAGCATTTGAAAAACCTCCTGTGCTCTCGTTATCATACGGTTGCCCTTGGTAATAAATTTTTACCGAATCTAATGTATTTGAACTAATTGCATTTGGCAGATTTATAATTAGTTCGTGTCCTGAATGCGTAGAGCTAATTTTTTTATTCTTATAAATAATAGAATCGGCTCTAAGTGTTTTATAAAAATCGAGCGTGAACGAACTTAACGTTTCTTTTGCTTCAAAATATATTGTATTTGAGCCTTTTATGTAGCGTTCGTATGGATTAATATCGAACTGGAGACGCGAATATTTCATGTCGATATTTTGCCCTACATTACTTTTATTGATGGTTAAGCTTTTCGATTTTATTTTTCCTTGCTTACAGTTCTCGTACGATGTTTTTTCTTGTGCTTTTATGGGCAAAAACCATAAAGTGGCAAGCAATAAAAAGTATATTTTCTTCATTATTAACAAATTTATGTTTATTTTTTTTAGTTAATGTTGCGAATACTTATTAAAAAAAAGTCTAAAATGAAAAATATCAAAGTAAAGTTAATTTTTTTGTAGAAAAGTTTTTGGGTAAGTAAATGGTTGTTTTTTTTTTACATTATACATTTTTTAATTTTTTCAATTTAGATTTTTTAGTTTCTTTTCTTTTTAAAATATACTTCAAAATTACTTAAAGAAAATGAAACTACCAATATTTTTAGTTTAAATGCGTGTTTACTTTTTCCTCAAAAATCTATTATTATAGTTGCTGAAAAAATCATTTTCTAGTTACATAAACCGCTTTTTTTAATAAATATTTTTACTTTTGTACCAAAAAAAAGCAAAGGACAATGGGAGTTATTCAGCAACAGACATTAAAAGGTACATTTTTTTTATATGCAGGCGTAATAATTGGTTTTATTAGCACAATTGCTTTTACACATACACTCAGTAGCAGCGAAAACGGGCTAATTAGTTTATTGATTTCGTATTCTGATGTGTTTTCGCAAGTTGCTAGTTTGGGTTTTTCGAGTGCAATAGGCATTTTATTTCCCTATTTTAGAGATAAAGAACAGCAACACAAAGGATTTTTCTTTGTATTGTCGGTAGTTTTGCTTTTAGGTAGCGCAGTCGGAATTGTGTTGTACTATGCTTTAATGCCTTTAATAATAGATAGTTCGGAACAAGATATGTCGCTTTTTGTTTCCTACATGTTTTATCTGTTACCTTTGATTGTTTTTCGTTCGGCATTCATTTTATTCGATAGATATTATTCTGTTTTGTATAATACTGTGATTGGTATTGTGTTAAAGGAATTTGTGCAAAGAGTTCTTATACTGGGAGCTATCATTTTGCATTTTTATCAACTAATTGATTTTGATGTTTTTGTTTTGCTTTACGTTGTGTCTGTTTGCCTTCCTACTTTGTTTATTCTTTTTTCGTTGTGGCGAAAAAATGAAATTTCTTTTAAACCTCAACTGGCTTATCTTACACACGACATTAAGCATAAAATGTTGAGCATGAGTTTCTATGGTTTGCTTATCAGTTTTAATGCAATAGCAGTTATGAGAGTGGATACTATTATGATTAGCGATATGTTAGGTTTAAGTTTTACCGGAATTTATACCATTACTTTTTATTTTGCTACACTTATCAAAATTCCTTCGCGTGCATTGAGTAAAATTACGGCAACAGTTTTTGCCGACTCATGGAAAGCCAACGATTTAAAAACCATTGAAATAGTCTATTACAAAAGCGGTTTGAGTCAATTTATTATTGGCATTTTGCTATTTATTGGAATTTGGGCTAATATTGAAAATATTTTTGCCATTTTACCCGATGAATACGCTGCCGGACGATACGTAATTTTTTACATTGGCATCACTTCGCTCATCGAAATGATTTCGGGTGGAAGTACTATGATGATTTCTACTTCAAAGAATTACCGTATATTGGCTTTTTTTATGTTTATTTTGCTTGCACTACTTATTTTAACCAATTATATTTTTATTCCTATATCCGGAATAACTGGTGCAGCAATAGCTTCGGCAATTTCTACCTTTATTTATTTTTTGATTCGATATTTTTATATTCTTAAGAAATACAAAATGAATGGTTTAGGTTGGGCGCATCTCAAAATTGCTTTAATTGCTGCCGTTGCTTATTTACCTTCTTATTTTTTACCGCCAATGAATCATTTTATTATCGATATAGCTGTTAGAAGTTCTATTATATCTATTGGTTTTTCGATTTTAATTTATTTTTCTCATATTTTACCTGAGATTGATGCTTTTGTTTTAAAACTAAAATTATTTATTCTTAAAAAAATAAAATGATAAATTGTTTCTTTCATAGACTAAACAAGTATTAATTAGCGATTAATATACTTTTTAAAGACAAAATAGCTATAAACTTTTAAATTTGCATTTAACAACATTATTAATGAAAAAAAATTACATTATTGTCGTATTAATATTAATTACCTTTTTTGTCATCTCATTCTTAACTAATATTTTAGGAGCTTTAAATCCGAGTGTTTCTTCAAGCTTTGGTTTGAGCGAAACCATGGCAGGTTTTTTACCTTTTTCATTTTTCATTGCTTATGGCTTAATGTCCATTCCGGCAGGAATTGTGTTAGAAAAATATGGCGAAAAACGAATGATGATTTTTGCTTTTCTATTGGCTTTTTTAGCCTCAGTTTTATTTGCAGGATTGCCTTCTTTTGGAGTGTTTATCTTTTCACTTTTTACGATTGGTACCGGAATGTCTATTTTGCAAGTGGTTATCAATCCGTTGCTTAGAGTTTCGGGAGGTGAGGAAAATTATGCTTTTACTTCGGTGTTGGCACAATTAATTTTTGGTGCCGCTTCGTTTGTTAGTCCACAGGTTTATACTTGGATAGTTACCGGAATTAGCCAATCGAGTGAACAACAGAGCTTTTTGATTAAAATATTAGCCCAAATTACTACTCTTGAAATGTCGTGGGTAGGTATTTATTGGATTTTTGGACTTGCCAGTTTAATGATGGTTGGGCTTATTTTGTTTGTCAAATTTCCGAAAGTAGAATTGAAAGACGATGAAAAGGCTGGCTCTAAAGCAAGTTATCTCGATTTATTTCGCAATAAATACGTGATTCTTTATTTTTTCGGAATTTTTGCTTATGTAGGTGCAGAACAAGGTATTTCCTATTGGATGTCTAAGTTTTTGCAAGTATATCATGGTTTAGATTTCAAAACTACAGGTGCTGAGGCTGTGGCTAATTTTTGGGGACTAATGACTCTTGGAGGAATTTTGGGCTTGTTGCTGTTAAAATTTCTCGACAGTAAAATTGTGCTTCGCATTTTTAGTGTACTTGCTATCATGGGTTTAGCACTTGCATTGTTTGGAAGTACTACCATTGCATTGTACTCATTTCAAGCCACCGGTTTTTTCTTATCGGTAATGTATCCTATTATCGTTTCGCTTGCATTGAATTCTGTGAGCAAACACCATGGCTCTTTTGCCGGAATTTTAATGAGCGGAATTATGGGAGGAGCTGTAGTGCAACTTCTAATTGGGTTTATTAGCGATTTGAGCTCCTTAAAAGTTGGTATGTTTTTCAATTTTATTATACTTGCTTACATTTTAAGCATTTCTTTTTGGGCAAAACCTTTGATTCAAAACAAAACCATTTCGTTTCGCAAAGAAAATGGAAATGTGTAAATTTGAGAATGTGGAAAATGTATATTTTTCAAGGTTAATTTTTCTAGTACATCACAAGTAATTTGGTGAAGTGCCTTAAATTTTATAGTTTTGTAAAAAAAAAAACTTATGAAAATACTTATTACTGGTGCTACAGGCTCGTTAGGAGCTTACCTTACACGTCATTTTGCCAATTTAGGACACGAAATAATTGCAAGCGGACGTTTAGCTGAGCCACCCAAAGAACTTTTACACTATGCTACTTACATTCAGGCAAACATCGAAAAGCCGTTTAATCTGCCACATGCAGATGCTTGCATTCACACAGCAGCTTTCTCTGACGACAAAGCGCCCTTGAACGAATTGTATTTTCCTAATGTAGAAGGTACAAAAAACATAGCCGAAGCTACTAAAATGTACAAACGCTTCATTCACATTTCATCATCGTCGGTTTATTTACCTTCAAAACAACCTTTAAAAGAAGATATTGCCGGAAAACAAAACAACAAAGAGCTTTCCGATTATGGAAAATCGAAACTGCTTTCGGAAGAAAAATTAATGCAAACCACTCAGCACGAGGCTTGTTTTATACTTCGGTCGAGGGCGTTTTATGGCGAAGGTGATAAACTTATTTTGCCGCGTTTGTTTAAACTTGTCAAAAATGAAACCCTACAATTGCCCGGTAGCTTGCGCGTAAACATTTCGATGACTCACTATAAAAATATAGCACATGCCATAGAACTTTGTTTGATTTCCGAACGAAAAGGCGTAAATATTTATAACATCACCGACGAAAAAAGTTATTTATTGATAGATGTGATGCGAAAATTCACCTCTGCTTTTTATGGAAAAAAACTCAATGAAAAGTCTATTCCCATTGTGTTGCTGCAAATTATGGCTTTTTTTAAGTTAGGTGGAATAACAAAACTACTCATTAGAGCGTTTACTCAAGATATGGTGCTCGATATTTCGAAAATCAAAACCGAATTAGGTTACAAAGAACAAACAAATATTGACAATTCGCTCGACAGCATTGCAAACTGGGTACAAAAAATAGGCGGAGTAGAGGTTTTAAAAATGGCAAACAAAGAACTTGCTTGGAGTTAGTTTGGCAAAGCTTTTGCGTCAAAAATATTTTACATTCTCTATATTAAATGTACTAACTATTAATTAAATTTAAATAAAAATCTCAAAATGAAGAAATTACTACTGATAGCTCTCACACTTTTGCTGGTGCTAAGTGTAGAGGCACAAAAAAAAGGGCAAATGATTAAATGGCTCAGAATTGCTCCTAAAGCTAGTTTTGGAACTGCTTTGCTTATTAATTCTAATACTTTTGACGACAAAAACATTGAAGAAGCTTATTTTAATATGAGCACTGCTTTTGGTGGTTCGTTGGGCTTAGGCATAGGCGATTATTTAGAATTTTACGCCGAACTCAATGCACTTAATTTTGGGCAAACCTACCACATGCAAGTAGAAAGAACCGATGGCACCGACGAGAGTTACGACAAAACTCTAGCTTTTACAGCTGTAAATACAGGTGTTTTGATGCGTTGGACTACTGATATGGGAGGGTATTTTGAAATTGGACCAAACTTTACAAAACTCAAATCCGCTAAAGTAAGCAACGATGCCCTCGATTTAGAAAATCCTAATTATGACGATTTTAACCATTCTTACATCAATCTTTCGTTAGGTTTTGGGCAAGCACTTTATCGCTCCGAACGACTTTTTGTTTATTTGGGGGCACGTTTTAATTTTAGTCCCGTGAGTATGTATTTGCCGCGCGATTTGTATCCTAACGCAACCTATTTCAAAGATGGTATTTACGACATTCAAAACCTTAGCTACGAACCTAATCTTCACGAAGTTCAAGGCAAAACAATGCCGCTTATGGGTTTTGTTACCTTAGAAGTGAATTATACCTTTGGTTTTTGGGGAAATGCTCGCTGCGGACGTGGCAGATTAATGTTTTTTCAATAAGCAACAGCAATAGAACTGCCCAAAAGTTTTGAGAACTTTTGGGTAGTCTTGCAAATTTACAAAATACCTATTTCTAAACACCAAAATTCTTTGTTTGTTTTTGTGAATTAATTTGGTGGGGAGTATGGTACATGTTAGGCGTTTGATATTCATCTAATTAGTTGCACTTTTCATTTCAACACCATATTTCATGATTTCGTAAACAAATGGATTATTGATATTAAATTCCTTTTTATCAATTGGGTGCGGTTCAATGCGTGTATCAAACTTTGTTGTTAACATGAGCAATTGTACCTGAGTTGCAAAACGGTCATCTAAATCATTGAAAACAATTGCAATATCTATATCACTATCATTGTTAAATGTACCTTTTGCATAAGACCCAAATAAATAGGCTGTTTCATATTTATAATTATGTAGCAACAGATATTTCAAATAATTGTTGGCTATATCAAATACTTCTCTTTTATCCATTGTCTGTAATTTTTAATTTTTTCAAACCAAATATCTGTGAATTCCTTAGTGCATAATTGATAAAATGTTTGTTTATAATCATCGTATCGTGCATTTATGTTGAAAGTTGTTACCGTTGCAAAAAATTCAATATTATCTGTATCTAACTCTACATCTGACTTTTCAGCAAGGCGAAGCAAATTATGTATTAAAGGTGGAAATTGATGCTTAGCTTTTATAAAACAGGCTTTTAATAGTTTTTCAATTACCAGATGACCTAAAAATAAAGTCCAATTGTAATGTTTTGTTTGATACATATCCGTCATAGTGGCAAAATCATCATCAGAACTGTTAATCCAATGACTAACAAGTTTTTGTTCATCAAAGTTGTCCTTTTGATTTTTCGCCTGTTATAAAACCATTATTTTGATTATTTTCAATCATATTTAATATTCAATAATTTTCGGAACTTCTTTTGCTACATTAATACACAAAGATACATCACTTTCTTGAAATTTAGCTTTTGGATATTGATTATTTTTATTAACACCTAAAAGTATTTTGTAAATACCCTTTTTTAGTTATAATTTCAATCTAACTATTTATTTGCCATTTTTGAGTTACAAAGATAAACTTTTTAGAAATATAAAAGCTAGTTTTTCGTCAAAAATAGAGCAATAAACATTTCACCCTACCCTATTT
>DZBP01000281.1 GCA_022729915.1 Draconibacterium orientale
TATCTTTTATCTTTTATCTTTTATCTTTTATCTTTTATCTTTTATCTTTTATCTAATTACCCGCAAGGTAGTAACTTTTTTGAATAAAAACAAAAAAAATTGCAGCGTTTTTTTTAGTCTTCTCGTATAGAGAAACAAACAGTATTAAAAAAAAATCTAAATTCTTAATATAATAAAACATGAAAAAAAATAATTTCGTAGCAAGCATACTCTTGCTTTCATTTGTAGCATTGTTTTGGTCGTGCGAAGACCGAATGGTAACTAAACGTACTTACATTGCTTACACTCCGGTATATATGTCGTACGACGAATTGCGCAGTTCAGTTAAGGTAAGTGCTAAAGACCAAAATATAGAATTAAAACAACCCGGAAAAATCTATTTCAACGACAATTACATTTTTATAAATGAATTGCACAAAGGTATTCATGTGTACGACAATACCGATGCTAAAAACCCAAAGCATCATGCATTTATAGAAATTCCAGGAAATGTGGATATGGCTATCAAAGACAACATTCTTTATGCCGACAGCTATGTTGATTTGGTTTCAATCGACATTTCTGATTTTAATGATTTGAAAGAAATAAGCCGCGTACAAAATGTGTTTCCTTACACGCTGCCCGAAACTGACTACAAATATGCCATAGCCAAATTAGATGAAAGCAAAGGAGTTGTGCTTTCGTGGGAAGTAAACGAAGTAACCGACACAGTGCAATACAATTTGAATAGATATTATTTCTTGACCGACAATAAGGTTGACTTTGCTTTAGGCGGCGTATCGACCCAAGAAGCCTCATCAAACGGTGTAGGTGGCTCTATGGCTCGCTTTATTGTATATCAAAATTCGTTTTACGTATTGAAATCGTACGAATTAGAAGTGTTTGACATTTCGCAGGCTAATAAATTTGAATCGGTTACTAAAATAAGTATGACCAGAGTAGCCGAAACGGTTTTTATCTCAAACGAAAGGCTCTTTGTAGGCACTCAAACAGGAATGCAAATCTACGACCTTCAAAATCCTGAAAATCCAACGTTCATTTCAGATTTCAATCACATTCAATCGTGCGACCCTGTGGTAGTAAAAGGAAACTTGGCTTATGTAACGCTTCGTTCTGGAACAACTTGCGGCAATGTATCGAATCAACTCGATGTAATTGATATTTCTACCATTACCCAGCCCAAATTACTCAAAACGTATCCTATGACTTCACCTTTTGGTTTGGGTATCAGCAACAACAATGTGCTTTTTGTATGCGATGGCAACGATGGCTTGAAAATTTACGACGCCACCGATCCATTAACCATAAGCGACCATCAAATTATTACTTTCCCTAATATCAATATGTTCGATGTAATTCCTTTGCCCAATGTGCTTTTAGCCATAGGTAGCGATGGTTTGTACCAATATGATTATTCTAATTTGCAAGACATCAAACTTCTAAGCAAAATAGAAATCACTAACAACGATTAAAAAAAGGTTTGCTGCTAAACTCTGGTTTAAATAGACTTTTTGTAAATTGATATTCAGATAAAAAAAATAAGTTATTTCGTTAAAAGAAAATTTTAATGAAATAACTTATTTAAATGATAAAGGTCTAGCTTTTAAGCACCAGTGCTATTTTAATTTGAGCTAGCCTTTTTGTAATTAAATAATTTTAAGCACTTGGCAATAACAACATGAATGACATTTTTTATGTAAAATATTGAAAATCAATAACCCCGACCTTTAGGTCGGGAATAAATAAAAAGCAATGAATTTCAGGGCTTTAGCCCTTTACATTTTGAAAAGTGTCGCACATATTGGCAATAAAACATACAATTTATTTTGTTTAAGTGCTTAATATGGAGCAAATCTAATGAGCACTTCCACTTTGAATCGTTTTAGGAGCATAATTCGTTTCTTTTACGAGCATCCACAAAATAGCGGAAATAGCTAAACTAACACCTGCAATCCAGAAAACAATGCTCTTGTCGTGTGCTGATTGGATAAATGAGCCAACAAACAAGCTTACAATCAATTGAGGAATAACAACAGAAAGGTTAAAAATACCCATAAAGAAACCCATTCGGTTTTTGTTCACATTTTCAGTCATTACAGCAAACGGCAAACTAACTACAGCCGACCAGCCTATACTCACTATTGCCATCATAATATATAACATCATTACATTTCGTGCAAAAAATACTATACCTAAATATCCCAACGACATAGCAAAAAGCGCTAAATAATGAGTGCGTACCTGCCCAATGCGCTTGGTAAAAGGTTCGAGTAACATTACGGGTAAGAAAGCACCAATAGCATTTAGTAAAAAGAATGAAATACCAATCATTGTACCCGTTTGCGACGAAATCAAATCATTTACTGCCAGTAAATTTTCGGGTATCTCTTTTCCTGCTTGCTTCAACGCCTGAATGGTTTCATATTGCGAAACAACTTCGGCGGAAAACATTTTTTGGTTCAAAAACGAAATGATATAAACAAACATAGTCTGAACACCTAACCAACTAAAACCATGAGCAATATAAATTTTCCAAAGCTCAGCCCAATTGGTCTTGCTGTCTTTTTCGCCCGATGCTTCGCTTGCTAAACGGTCGGTTTCTTCTTGTTTACTTTCTAATTGTCGAGGTTCTTCAATAAAAAACAGTGGTATGATTGAAAAAATCAAAACAATAACTACACCAACATAAATCAAAAAATAATTACCAATCAATGCTCCGGTCAAATATGCCAAACTTCCAAATAAGTTAGAAACAGATTGCATCCAAGTGTAGCCTTTTGTACGAGGTGCGCCTTCGGGCGTAACATCGGCAATGATTGAACGTGTGGGATTGAAACTAATATTAATTGACAGGTCGAGCGTTAAAGCAACAGCAATTGCTACAGCCATTAAATTACCTATTCCTGTGGCATCGGCAATAAAGTCAATATTTGGCAGAGCCAAAATAGAAAGTGCCGCCAAAATGCCGCCAATGATTATAAAAGGTCTTCTGCGACCACCCCAAAACCATATCTTATCGCTGATTAATCCTACAATGGGCTGTCCTAAAATTCCTGCAAGTGGACCCGCTGCCCAAACAATGCCTACTTTATGAATATCCAGCCCGTATTTAGTTGTTAATATCCAACTTAGTACTGCTATTTGTATTGAAAGGGCAAAACCCATGGCGGTTGAAGGTAAGCCCAATAAAATGTAGAATGAATTTTTTAATTTTTTCTGAAATGCAAGCATAATTGAATTTTTTTTTAATTTCTTAAAGTAAGCTTAACCTATTTTAAGATTTGTTAGAGGTTATCTGTTTGTTAAAAAGTTGCTTCTAAATTGAGCTATCAAAAATATAAAATTAAATTAACTTGAAATGAATTATTCAATTTTTTTTTAAGAAATAATAACACTTTAAATTTACAAACACCTAATACAATTACTATCAATAAACTAAGAACAAAATCTTTTTGTACGCATTTCTGAAGTTTCGAGTTTTTTTTAGAT
>DZBP01000282.1 GCA_022729915.1 Draconibacterium orientale
AAAGACAAAGTAAAAGACAACGAAGAAGAATTGAAAAAATTAATGGATTTATAATAGAATCGTTAATTTGTATTTAGTTGTTTTTATCTTTTTATTCTTTAAACGAATCCATTTATTTGTTTGAAATGATTGGTTAACTATTTTGAATTGAAACTTAAAGCCTGCAAACTTATTAGTTGGCAGGCTTTTTTTAATATAAAATTTTGTCTTATGAAAAAAACATGCATACTTTTTGTTTTACTTATTAACTTTTTACTTGTTGTTGCTCAAGAAAAAAATAACAAGGTAATTACTACTTCTGGCGAAGCTCAGGTGGAATGGAACAAAGAACGTGAATCGCTTACGCAAGCTAGAGAACGTGCTCAAAATCTGGCTACTATCAATGCTCTTGAGAAAGCTTTTGGTGTTGTGGTAGTTCAAGGAAACTCTACTTACATTAAAAACACAAAAACAGGCGAGCAAATTGAAACAAATACCATTTTTAATATGATTGGTAATACTGTTGTGAAAGGCGAAGTGATTGAAGTAGAAAAAGTTAAATTCAAAGAAATTAAATATACAAAAAAAATTGACCGAAAAAAAGTTGAATTTACCGATGTTTTGTGCAATGTTACTTTGAAAGCAAAAGAAATTACTGATACACGTATAGAGCTAGAAACTAAAACGTTAGCTTGTGTGAATATTAAATGTGCAACTACAGTTTTTAAAAGTGGCGATGATTTCTTTATTTATTTCAAAAGTCCGGTCGATGGCTTTTTGACTATTTTTCTTGACGATACCAAAAATACCTTTAGACTTTTGCCATATTCACAAATGCCAGACGAAACTGAAAATAATTTTGTGATTAAAGCCGACAAGGAATACATTTTATTTTCAAACAAAGAAGAGTTTAACTATTTTGCCGATAAATTTTTTGAAGAAGATACGTACGCTTTAACAGCCGAAACAGAAAAGGATTTGAACAGAGTTTTTCTGGTTTTCTCAAAAAAAACATTGAACAAACCGAGCTTAAAAAAAGGGCTACTTGCCGAAAATCATGCCGAATTTATGGCAAAAGGCTACGAAGCTCCCTTAGAAACAACAAGCGAAGAGTTTCAGAAATGGCTAGTAAAAACTCGTTCGCTCAGAGACGATGTGCAAGTCGAAATAATTGATATTACGATTGAAAAATAAACTATTTACAATTTATTTTTTTTTAAGCATTATATTGTTGAATATCAATGCTAAAATTGAAAAAAATATAACTTAACGTAAATTTTACAAACAAAATTTGTGTAATACAAATTTCATTCTTTAATTTGAACTTTGAAAAAAATAACAAAATGAAACTTAAAACAGCAAATAACTTGCTTTTTTATAGTTAATAATATAAATAATAAAATTTGATTTATTTTAACAAATGACTCTTTATATACATATTCTCAGCATTATTATTAGCATTATCATTGTCTTAATGAGAAGGTAGTCGGTGTGTGTATATTTAAGTTGTAAAAAAAATATAAGAAAACATACCGATTTCAAACGAAATCGGTTTTTTTTTGTAAAATTTGAAAATGTAAATAGCTAAAAATTACAATAAAATGCAAGCAAAAATACCATTAAATAGCAATACAACCACGCAAGGAAGACTCATGGCTGGTGCTCGAAGCCTTTGGCGTGCCAATGGAATGACCGAAAAACAATTTGGAAAACCAATTATAGCAATAGCTAATTCTTTTACACAATTTGTACCTGGACACACTCATTTACATGAAGTTGGGCAAAAAGTAAAAGCAATTATTGAGGCAAAAGGTTGTTTTGCTGCCGAATTTAACACCATAGCTATCGACGATGGTATTGCCATGGGGCACGACGGTATGCTGTATTCACTTCCATCGCGCGAATTAATTGCCGATAGTGTTGAATATATGGTAAATGCACACAAAGCCGATGCTTTAATTTGCATCAGCAATTGCGATAAAATAACTCCCGGAATGTTAATGGCTGCAATGCGTTTAAACATTCCAACTATCTTTGTATCAGGTGGTCCGATGGAAGCTGGTGTAGTAGGAGAGGACAAATTTGATTTGGTGGACGTAATGGTAATGGGTGCCGACAAAAATGTAAGCGAAGAAAAACTTTTGGAAGTAGAACGAAATGCTTGCCCAACTTGTGGTTCGTGTTCAGGTATGTTTACCGCCAATTCGATGAATAGCCTCAACGAAGCACTTGGTTTGGCACTTCCGGGCAACGGAACCATCGTTGCAACTCACCAAAATCGCATGAATTTGTTCGAAAATGCAGCAAATAGAATCGTCGAAATGGCTTTTGAGTATTATAAAGATGGAAATATTGATGTTTTACCTCGTTCTATTGCTACAAAAGCTACTTTTATGAACGCTATGGCGCTCGATATTGCCATGGGAGGCTCTACAAATACGGTTTTGCACCTTTTGGCAATTGCTCACGAGGCAGAAATTGATTTCTCAATGCAAGATATTGATGTTCTTTCACGAAAAATACCCAATATTTGCAAAGTGGCTCCAAGTTCGCATTTTCACATGGAAGACGTGAATCGTGCTGGGGGAATTTTGTCAATTTTAGGAGAATTGGAAAAACACAATTTGCTCGATACTTCGGTAAAAAGAGTTGATGGATTTACTTTGGGCGAAGCCATTGAAAAATATGATATTATGCGCACTTCTGCTTCAAAAGAAGCTATTGAAAATGCCAAAAGTGCACCTGCTTCTTCGTTCAGAAATTTAGTTTTGGCTTCTCAAAATACCAAATATACCGAAATGGATATAAATCGTGTAAGTGGTTGTATTAGAGACGTTGAACACGCTTATTATAAAGACGGCGGCTTGGCTGTTTTGTTTGGAAATATTGCGACCAATGGTTGCATTGTAAAAACAGCTGGAGTAGATGAAAAAATCTATAAATTTACTGGTAAAGCAAAAGTTTTCAACTCGCAAGAAGCTTCAGTTCAAGCCATTTTGAGCGGAAAAATTGTAAAAGGCGATGTAGTGATAATTCGTTACGAAGGACCCAAAGGTGGACCCGGAATGCAAGAAATGCTTTATCCTACATCTTACTTAAAATCAATCGGTTTGGGCAAAGAATGTGCTTTGATAACCGACGGACGCTTTTCGGGTGGAACTTCGGGCTTGTCTATCGGACACGTTTCGCCCGAAGCGGCATCAGGTGGCGAAATTGCTCTCATAAAAGACGGCGACGAAATTTTAATCGACATTCCAAATCGAAAAATTGAACTTCTAATTTCAGAAGAACAAATGCAAAATAGAAAAACCGAAGAACTTAAAAAAGGAAATGAAGCTTATAAGCCAATCGACCGAAACCGAAAAGTTTCAAAAGCGCTTCAAATATATGCTTCTCACGCTGCATCAGCAGACAAAGGAGCGGTTCTTTTAATTAAGAATTAAAAATTAAGAATTAAAAATTATGAATTATGAATTATGAATTATGAATTATGAATTATGAATTATGAAT
>DZBP01000081.1:0-10316 GCA_022729915.1 Draconibacterium orientale
TAACGATTATAAATATTCGGGTGGTTTGGGTGGTTTGGCTTCTTTGGGAGCTTATGCTAAGGTTTGGCGCATTTCGGTCAATCCAAACTTCCAAACTATTTATTCGGGTGGTGGAAATAGTAGTTTCTTATTCTGGGGCTTTAATCTTCCAGTAGCTTTTTATTTTTAATAAACAAAGCCGCAAACGGGCGTTTGCGGCTTTAACATATAAATTAACAATTAACAATTCCTAATTAACAATTCCCAATTCCGAATTATCATTTACTCTCTCACCAGCAAGGTTTTCAGTGTTTGGAAACTATCGCCCAACGAAAGCTTAAAGATAAACAACCCGCCCGAAAGTCGATTGCCGTTGCTATCGGTACCGTTCCACTCTGCACTTTGATTCCCGCCCGAAAGGTACTCATCTACAAGTATTGTTACCAATTTGCCCGTAGCATCGAACACTTCAATGCGAACAAAATCAGATTTTGTAAGATAAAAGTTTAACGTAGTAAAGTCAGTAAAAGGAGTAGGAAAAGAACTCATTTGGGTAGAAGTAAAGCTTATATCTTCTATGCCGGTTACCAACGTATTGTTTTTTCCGGGTGTTCCAAAATGCGATTTAGCGTCCCAGTTCTTACCTAAAGCATTGTCGAGCCAAGGTTTCCTGAGTTCCAAAGTAGGTCCATTGCCGTTGGGTAAATACGACCAATCATCTTTTACATCGTACACAAGAGAGTCGATAAGTTGGTTTTTCTGATTGTACAACCGAATTAATTCGCCTGTATTGCTTAGCCCAAAGGGGAAATTGCCCAATCGGTTGGTTATGTTTGGAAAAAATTCGATAAAAGCACTCGTGTCGTTGCACAACACTAAAAAGTCCTTCGGTTTTATAATTGTACCCGCAGGCAAGCTGTATGAATGCAAGGCTTCGGAATCTTTGAAAACCCAACCACTCAAATCGATGTTGTTTGAACTCGTATTGTGTAGTTCTATCCAATCGCCAGTGTTTACATCGGGGCTCGAATTGTAGTTTATTTCGTTTATCACTATGGGGTCAGACTTGGTTGTATCTACTTCAAAGTGAGCAGTTAAATTAATATCGGCTGATAGAGTAAGTAATAAACTGTCTTTTTCGCTGGTAGAATTGCCCGACCAACCCACAAATCGATAACCACTCGGTGCTTGAGCAACAATACTTACGGGAATGCCTTTAAAATAAGTTCCTTGCCAAGAGTTTTCGTTGGGATAAATGCTGTTTATTTTTATCATTCCGGTATTAGCAGGATAAACTTCTAGGTTTACTCTGGCTGTGCCCGATAAGTTGAACTGTGCTAGAATGTAGCTTCGCATGTATTGAGGGCGATAAGTTGCAAACGATTTCATGGTGTTAATATCGGTTTGCCAAATCTTTTCATCTCCATTCCAACGAACCATGTGGGCAGCTATTTCGTCTTTAATGCCATTGGCTAAACTGTCGATGTGTTTGATTACCTTTTCTGTAACAAAAGTAGTATTGAGCATATCGGCAAATCGATTGATGAATTGGTTTCTAAACTCAATGTTCTTCAGCATACTGCGCAGCAAAAGCGTTGACCAATCTGGATTGGGCCAATCGTATCCGTAGCTTTGCAGTGCAAACGAAAGTGTATTGTTTTGATAGGCATAAGAATTATACATTCCAAAACCAAAGTCCGTATCGTACATAATCCAGCGCCATTTGCCGGTGTCGGTTCTTGGTCGCCAGTATTTGATGTTGTTTCCGGGCCAGTCGGTATTGTCAAAATAGATTTGCGACAATTCGTAATCAATGTAATTGTCTATATCCATTTGGGTTTTAATATAGTTGTAATCGAAATTGCTTTGCGATACGGTTTGCAGCATGGCATTGTAATGTTCGGTATCTCCTTGTATAGCAACAGCATTGCCTTCGAGTATGTCAATAGCATCGGCATCTACATTTTTGTGGTTGTCTTTGATAAAATGTTCGTTTATTTTTTCTCTAAAGTTCTGAATGCCCCAATATGCTCCATTAATATAAAGCACTGCCGGACGATAAGCTTGATAATCGACGTTCATGTTGCTTACCAACGAAGTCATCATGGCATCACGGAACATGCTGTGCATCCAGTCATTGCCTGAGTTTCGAAGCACGAAACTCTCGAACTTTTCAATTGGTTTGGTTGCAAATAGTTTGGTATTGAAACTAGAAGCACCGTATTCTTTTCGGGCAAAGAAAGCGAGTGATTTTTGTGCACTGGCTCTGCTCCATGCACCAAATATCTTTGCACCTGCACCTGTATTTAGTTCCAATTCTTTGTTAATCGAATAGATTTCTAAATTAACAGGTATTTCCCAATCTTGCCAAAAATTTGCTCCAAAGTGTGGGTCGGCAGCTTCTGCATTAGGTCCTAATTCATAAATTCCTGTATTCCAATCAAACAAATTGGCTGGTTTAGTAGATAGCGATACAACCGAAATTTTCTTGTGTACATTAATAAAATAAGTATTGGTTATTGTTTTGCTCGCAAATTTATTGTTTGCAAACGATTTGGCACGCAAAACGGCAGTGTTGGTAATTGAAATGGGCGTGATGTATTTGTTTGAAAACACATCGGGCTGACTTCCGTTGAGTGTGTAGTAAATAGTTTCGTCGGCATTTACGGGAGTTAAGCTTACTTGAATAGCTCCCGAATAGAATCCTCCAGGTTTTGAAACAATGGGTTCGCTAGCAAAGTCCGAAGTGGTGCCTGTGTTGTTAGAACCTGAGGGTGTGGGTTCTTCAAAATAAAACCAATTGCCTGTGCCATCGGGTTTTCTTCCAACCGAAATATCTGTAATAGGTTGGCTTATTTGTTTGTAGTCAATGCGTACACCTTGTGCATTGGTCAAATAAATTGTTTCGCCTTCTGCATCGATTTTGAAATTGGTATGCAATCGTGGAGTTGAAAATTCGAGCAAAGGCGTAACTCCTTGTGGATTTTGCGGCGGAGTTTTCATACCTAAAGTTAAAAAAGGAATTAGAGTAATATCAGAAGAAGTGCTACTCGAATTGTGCACTTGAATAGCCAAAAGATTGGTTCCGTTTTTGAGCAAATGCTTCCATTCCGTTAAATGATAGCTTTTGGGTGCACTTCCAAAAACAATAAGCGGTTCGGTGGAATTGTTTGAAGTTTCGTTGTAAGCTGGAGGAGTGCCAGTGAAGTTTATGTTCTCCCAAGCTATGGCAACTCCATTAAGATACGCTACAAAGCCGTCGTCGTAATCAATGTGCAGAAATAAATCGGAAATGTTGGAAGTGTCGGTTATTTCAAACTCTTTGCGCACAAAACACGAAAGTGTGTTTGCTATTACAGTGGCATCGTCGTTGTCGCCATAACCAAAACCGCTTGCACCTGTACTCCACGTAGAAGCATCGAATTGGGGTAAATGCCAATCGGTTGGTGGTGCTTGTGTACCTACAAAGTAACTCCAAGTGTCGCCTTGTTTTATTATTGTTTCCCAGTGCAGAAGCGCTTTGTGTTTGTCTTTGCCCGATGCAAACACTAACAAATATTCGTGTGGCTGTAAAATCAATTGAGGAAAGACCCATTTTTGCAACTCCGTTTCAGAATCCGAAAGCCCAAAACCTGTTAAATCTAAAGGCTGAGCACTGTAATTGTAAAGTTCTATCCAATCGGGAAACTCACCATCTTCGTCGGCAATAACTTGAGAGTTAGAAGACATTATTTCATTGAGAGCTATGCTTTGAGCCTGTGTATGAGGCATTGAAAATGCGATGACTACGAGCATAATAAGTAAAGAAGGTATTCTAATTTGCATATTCATTAAATTAATAGTAAAAAATTACACCCTTTTTGATTTTTGATTTTTTGCATTGTTTGGGTTCAATATCACTATTTACCCAGATTATTTATAACATTGTCATTCGGGCTGCTTTGGTTAAATCTTATTTTTTTAGATATAAACAACGAACCAAATTAAATTGTATATTTCGTTTTGCTATGTGCTTAAAATTTATTTGATTACAAAAAGATTTGCTCCAATTAAAAAAGCACTGGTGCTCACTTTCATAAAGAAAACTCAAAAAAGCGTACAAACTTACTAAAAAAGAAAGATTATAAATTAGAATTTTCTTAAAAAGTTTTAGTTTGTAATTAATCAAAAAAAAGACCTGCCTCTTTTTTTCTGAGGCAGGTCTTTTTTTTGAAAGTAAACTTAATAATGTTAATTCTGCAAGTGCACTTTTTTAACATAAGAGCCTTCTTGCGAATTTAGCTTTACAATATAATTTCCGGTCGCAAAATTGAACGCTTTGTGGAAATTGCTAGAAAAAGAATCGGAATACAGTTTACTTCCTCTAATGTCGAAAACTTCAATGTTAAATTCTTCGTGCGAATTGGTTGAAACAAACAATTCATTTTTAGCACTGTAAATTGTTCCATCAAATTGGCTCAATTCTTCAATTCCTACAGTTGTTTTGAAATAAATTACAAAACGAGCAGGGTCGTCATACTCACTATGTTGGAATGTATAATTCAAATTGGTCAAATCTACTTCGATATTCAGCTTGTTGTCTTTCAAAACAACACTCAAATCGCTTGTAAGGTTAAACTCTTTTGCACTAATTGTATAAGTTCCGGTAGGTGCTTTGAAACCAACAGGAATATTTAAGCCTGCATAAGGTTTGCTTTGAGAATTGATAGCCAAACTGTTCCAAGTAACATCAGTGTAAGTAAAAATTTGAGGAACAAGTGAATTGAAGCTATATAACTTCATGGCATCGTATTCAGAATCAAATCCTGCACTTGTATTCGGAATGAAACGAATAGAGGTTTCGTCAGAATAAGTGCCGTTTTTAACTTTTAACACAAAATACTCTATTGTTTTGTATGATTTAGTAACCGGATTGTTCTGTTTGCTGTGAACTTGAGCAAGGCTCGAAATTTTAAAACTTCCAATACCAGACTTTGCCAAAACAAAAAAGGCTTGAGTAGGTTCAATAATTCCGTTTGCATTGTTCAAAATACCACCCGGATAGAATTCACCATTGGCATCGGCAAAATAAGTATAGTTATCTAAATCATTTGAATAGGTATAAAGTATGCTCGATACGTTGCCTTTGTCTTTCCAGTCCGAGCTAGCCCAGTTCAATGCCGAAGGATATGGATTTCCCACTAGATTGAAGCCATAAACTTGTTTGTTTACAGGCAATTCCATGCTTTCTGAATTAAACAATCCCGAAAACTCTATTTGAGAACCTGTCGCATCGGTGTTTAACAAATAACCTTTGGCAGTATTCCAATCAAAATTAGTTTCTTGGGCAAACCATCCGGCTTTATTGCCTACTGAATTTTCAATATAAGTATATAAATGGTAGATGTTGTTTTCGTAACGAAATTGCTTCATAGGCGAACTCATTAGATTCCAAGCATGTTCTATGTTTTTGTTCATAAACATCAACCCATTTTCTTTGTTGTTTACTTCTCCAAAGAAAATTACCGAACCAGAGTTTACTAATTCGTCATTTTCTATCTCAAATTGTCCTTTATTAATAAGGTTTCCGTAAACGGTAGCCGTTGTGTTTTTGTCTATTACAAACGAAGCACCTTCTGCAATATCTAAATCGAGACATTCAAAATTTCCCATTTCTGGATTTAATTCAAAATCAGATTCAATAGTAACATCGGTATTACGGTTAGGTAAACCATTGCTCCACTGTCCGTTCCAACTAGAGCTTACAAAATTGTTGGTAAAACGCCACAATTGATAGTTGCTATTTTTGTCTTTTGCCGAAAAGTAAAGCTTACCTTCCATCTCAAAGAAATTGTTAGGAGCAGGATTCAAATCACCACCCGCATCGGTAAATGGAATTTTTTTAATTTTTCCGTTGCTTCCGATGTACCACAAATGCCAGTTGTTGTTTTTGTCGCGTGCTCTAAAGTATAGATTATCATCAACCTGAGTCATAAAGTTTGGAATAGGATTGGCATTACCACCTTGTTCAATAATTTGCACCTTTTCAACATCGCCGTTGTTTGTAATACGCCATAAGCATACATTAGAGTAAATGTCGGTAACTTTAAAATACAAATAATTGTGAGCAAAGCATAAATACTCAGGAGTCGGATTTATGTTTGAGCCTTTAGCAAACAAATCGAAGAGTTGAACTTCATCATTTTTATCTACTTGCCACAAAACACTGTTGTTTCGATTGTCTATAGCAGAGAAAAATAATTTGTCGTTGGTGGCAGTTAAATATTTTGGATTTGGGTTTGTACCTGCTATTTGCTTAGGCAAATCTATTTGTTTGAAAGTTTGTCCATCAGATTTCCAAAGCACGTTAATTCCGTCAATATTTTTAGCGTTGAAATAAAGATTGTTGTTGAAAACTTGATAGTTTTTGGCATCTGGCATTCTATTTCCACCAAAAGACTCGAAATTTATTTCTGATGCAACTCCTTCTTTATCTAGCTTCCAGAGAGTTACGTCACCATTTCTGTTTTTCGCATTGAAAAATAAACTTTCGTTGAAAGCATATAAATTGTTTACATAAGGATTGGTGCCAGTACCAAAATCGATGAGCGAAACTTTAGAAATGCCGTTTTCGTCCAATTTCCAAAGCATTCTGTTTAGATAAGCATCGGCAGCTGAAAAATAAAGTGCACCATCAAACTGAGTTAAAAAAGTTGGGTTAGGGTCTATATTACCACCCATAGAGCTAAAAGACAATTGCTCAAATTTTTTGAGTTCGGTGTCCATTTTCCAAAGCACATATCTGCTATTGGAGTTTCGAGCAGTAAAATAAAGAGCATTGCCAAACTCACAAAAATTTTGTGGAATAGGTTGCACATTGCCACCAAAGTCCGACAAAGCAAACTTTTCAACTTGTGCTTGAGTAGATGCAACAAAAAAACTAAGAGCAATTGTAAGCAAAACTCTAGTATTTTGTAAAAGTTTTATAATTTTTTTCATAAGTTTCATTTTTTTTCAATTTTAAATAGCATGAATTAATTTCAATCAATGTGTTTAAGATAGTTGCAATAATATTCAATTAAAAAATTAAAAACAAGTTTATACGCATTATTTAACTTTTGGAGTACATCAATTTTTTGCCAAACTATCTTTAAAATAAATAGTTTTAGATGTTTTTTAACATATAATTTTTTTTTGAATTATTTTAAAAAAAAGAGATAAAAAGGTACGAAATTAGCAAAAAAAAGATTTTTTTAGAAATTAAAAGGGAGAAAAATATGAAAAAAACATTTTTTTTGAAGAAAAAATAAAGCATAAATAAAGCTTAAATGAGTTATTTATAACTTTTTAATAAAAAAAGATTGAAATTAAGTTGTTTTATTAAATAAATTGTTTGTACTTTTGCAGCTCGTAATTCGGGGTGAATTATGTTCAAATATTAATTTAATAAATTGATAAACAAGTGAATACATTAAGTTACAAAACAGTTTCGGGCAACAAAACCACCGCTAACAAAGCATGGTTGGTAGTTGATGCCGAAAATGAGGTTTTGGGGCGTTTGGCAGCAAAAGTATCGAAACTATTGCGCGGGAAATACAAACCCAATTTTACACCTCATGCCGATTGCGGTGATAATGTTATCATCATTAATGCCGACAAAGTAAGACTTACAGGTCAAAAATGGTCTCAAAAAACCTACTTACACCACACTGGCTATCCGGGTGGACAAAGATTTGTACCAGTAAAACAAATTTTGGCAAACAAACCCACAGAGATTGTTCGCCATGCGGTAAAAGGAATGCTTCCAAAAAACAAATTGTCGAATGCTGTAATCAATAATCTGTACATTTATACAGAGGCAGAACACAAACACGAAGCACAACAGCCTAAGAAAATAGATTTAAACCAAATTATGTAATTAAAAATGGAAGTAACAAACGCAGTAGGAAGAAGAAAGACAGCAGTTGCTCGTGTTTATCTACAAGAAGGTAAAGGCAATATCACTATCAACAAAAAAGATATTGAAGTTTACTTTCCTTTGAAAACGCTTCAATTCATCGTAAAGCAACCATTAAATACCATTAATGTAGTAAATTCTTATGATATTAAAGTTAATTTATTTGGCGGCGGTATCAAAGGACAAGCAGAAGCTTTGCGCTTAGCTATTTCAAGAGCTTTAGTAAAAATAGACCCAGAGCACAAATCAAAACTTAAAGTAGAAGGCTTTATGACTAGAGATGCTCGCGAGGTAGAACGTAAAAAACCAGGTCAACCAAAAGCTCGTAAGAAATTTCAATTTAGCAAACGTTAAGATTGTATATTGGCAATTGATAAATTATTTCGAGAAAATACAGTTATCAATATTCAATTTTAAATTTTAACATTGTTTAGTATCTAAATTTTTAAGACTTCTTTAAACAAAGAACTACTTAGAAATTGATTTTTAACAGAACGTAAACAAAATTTATAAAAATGTCGCAATTAACATTCAATGAATTATTAGACGCAGGTGCTCACTTCGGACACTTGAAAAGAAAATGGAATCCCGCAATGGCTCCTTATATTTTTATGGAACGCAACGGAATTCACATTATCGACCTAAACAAAACTGTTGCAATGGCTACAACTGCCGCAGCAGCTTTAAAACAAATTGCAAAATCGGGTAGAAAAATTTTATTTGTTGCTACAAAAAAACAAGCCAAAGAAATTGTTGCCGAAAGTGTAAAAACTATTAACATGCCTTATGTTACTGAGCGTTGGTCGGGTGGTATGCTTACCAATTTCCCTACTATTCGTAAAGCCGTAAAAAAAATGACTACCATCGACAAAATGGAATCAGACGGTACATTTAGTAACATTTCGAAACGTGAAAGACTTCAAGTTTCTCGTCAAAGAGAAAAACTTGGCAAAGTACTTGGCAGTATTGCCGATATGTCACGCCTTCCTGCTGCTTTATTTGTGGTGGACGTATCAAAAGAGCACATTGCTGTACGCGAAGCTAAACGTTTGCATATTCCTGTTTTCGGAATTGTTGATACCAATTCTGATCCAAATATTGATTTTCCGATTCCAGCCAACGATGATGCTGCAAAATCGGTACAATTAATTACCAATACCATGGTGAATGCTATTAGAGAGGGCTTAGAAGAAAGAAAAGTTGAAAAAGACAAGGAAGCTCCCGTAAAAGTAGAAACCGATGCTAAAAAAGGCCCAAGAAAAATCAGAGCAAGAAAAGAAAAATTGAATTCAATTCCTGACGAAGATATAGACGAATAGTTAATTAACTATTTTTCTTTCTTAACAGAGATTCAAATTTTTCTCTATTCACCCCAAAAATATTCTCACCCGTACTCTTTACTTATAAAAAAAAGAGTATGGGTATTTTTAAGTAATGCTTTTTGTAATAATGATTATTTATTATCAAAAGGAATTTAATTTAATAACCCTAAAAATTGAGCAACTCTATTTCAGAGCTTGTTTGATGAAATAAAAATAAATAAAAAAATGGCTCAAATTTCAGCAAGCGAAGTAGCTAAACTAAGAAAAGCAACTGGCGCAGGTTTAATGGATTGCAAAACAGCATTGGAAGAAGCTAATGGCGATTTTGAAGCCGCCGTAGATGTACTCCGCAAAAAAGGACAAAAAGTAGCAGGCAAACGTGCTGACCGCGAAGCTAGCGAAGGTTGTGTAATAGCAAAAACTTCGGCTAACAATGCAGTAGGTGTTATGGTTTCGTTGAACTGCGAAACAGACTTTGTGGCTAAAAATAATGATTTCGTAGCATTAACCAACGAAATAGCTGATTTAGCTTTGGCTAACAAACCAGCTAATCTTCAAGAGCTTTTGGCAATTCCTTTCAGAAGTGCTACCATTGGCGATGAAGTTGTAAATCAAACTGGTGTTATTGGCGAAAAAATTGAACTTTCATTCTACGAAAAAGTAGAAGCTCCTTTTGTAATGCCATACATTCACCAAGGAAATAAATTGGCTGTGATTGTAGGTTTTTCTAAAGAAGTAGAAAACCAACAAATGGCTAAAGACGTAGCTATGCAAATAGCTGCTATGTCTCCTCTTGCAGTTGATAAAAATGGTGTTGACCAAAAAACTATTGACAAAGAGATTGAAATAGGTAAAGAAATTGCTATGAACGAAGGCAAACCTGCCGATATGGCTGAAAAAATTGCTATCGGTCGCTTAGGTAAATTCTTCAAAGAAAGCACTTTACTTGAGCAACAATTTGTAAAAGACAACAAAAAAACCGTTGGACAGTACATTGCAGAAACAGACAAAGCTGTTGCTGTTACTGAATTCAAACGTTTTACTTTGAATGTATAGTTTTTAGTTGTTTTATTAAAAAA
>DZBP01000081.1:10416-14095 GCA_022729915.1 Draconibacterium orientale
CCACCACAGAATCATAACCAAAGCAAAAAAGCGGACTAAATTTCTTTAGTTCGCTTTTTTCATGGTATTTTGTTTTTCTTTTTTGCTTTTACAAGTTGTAAGCCGTTTCGCCATGCTCGTAAAGGTCTAAACCTTCTTCTTCTACACGTTTCGGAACGCGCAAACCAACCAAACCAAAGTATAAATACGCCGAGTGCTGCCATGCCCAAATTGTGTCAGGGAATTGCATTGGCTTTGCCATTGTATTTTCCTATACGAGGACCCACCATTATCACACCCACTAGCGAAGCCCAAGCTCCAACAGAGTGCACGGCGGTAGAACCTGCAAAATCGTGAAACGGTGTTTCAAGTTGCGACAACCAGCCACCACCCCAAATCCAATGTCCCGAAATAGGGTAAATAAATAGAGTGATAGCCGCACTAAAAAGTATATAGGCTTCAAAATTAGTACGTTCAGCTACTGCTCCTGATACAATAGTAGCGGCTGTGGCTGCAAATACTGTCTGAAACATCAAAAATGCGGCATCGGGTATGGATTTATTATAATTGTTGTCCGACAGAAAATCAGGAAAACCTACTATGCCGGCTACATCTAAACCAAACATCAAACTGTAACCAATCACCCAAAATAAAATACTTCCGATACCAAAGTCAAGAAAGTTTTTCATAATAATGTTTCCTGTGTTTTTAGTGCGAGTCAAACCTGTTTCAACCAAAGCAAATCCGGCTTGCATCAAAAAAACTAATGTAGTTGCAAATAATACCCAAACGGTATCTAATGAAATTGAAATTGTTTCCATGTTGTATCTTTTTATAATAACTAATGCGAATTTTAATTTTTTTAATTTGTTCAGAACTTTCTTTAAGTAAAAAATCTGATGTTAGCTACTCTTCTTCCTCTTTAATATAGAGAGCTTCGCCTCCTTTATCGCCTGTTCTGATGCGGTAGGCTGTTTCTATTTCCGAAACAAATATTTTACCATCGCCTATTTCGCCAGTTCGTGCAGCTGTAAGAATACTTGTAACTGTTTTTTCCAAAAAATGGTCGCGCACGTAAATGGAAAGCATGGTGCGTTCGATGGAACTTGTGTCGTAATTAATGCCTCGGTAGGTTCTTTCTTCTCTATCTTTTCCTACTCCACGCACATCCCAATAAGTGAAAAATTCTATTCCAGCTTTGTTCAATGCTTTTTTTACTTCTTCAAATTTAGTTTTTCGAATAATTGCTTCTACTTTTTTCATAATGCTTTTTCTTTATTACTGAGTAATCTGTTTTGTTAATTCTTTTCAACAAAAATATATTTTTAAAAACATACCCACAATTTTTAAGGTTACTTTTTGTATTATTAATGTTTATTTAAAATTACCCCCTGTAAAATTATCACTATGTCTTTAAAATATATTTATTTTTAAAAAGTACCATTAATGAAGTTTTACTTTAAGTAATTTACAACATTTATAATTAATTTTATGAGAAAAATAATAATTAATGTTTTAAATATCAGGGATTAATGTGAAATGCTATGCTTAGGTTAAATTATTTTAAGATTCAAACACTCGACCCGAAAAAGAATGATTTTGAGAATGATTCAAAAAAATAGGATTGAATTAATAAATATCACAATATCATTACTTTCGGCAGAATTGAAAGAAAAAAAATAACTATAGCTCGTATTTGTTAATTTCTTGAAGTGCCTTGTAGATTTTGTAGTTAAATGTTTCGATTTGGCATGAAATTACAATTCATTTTGTATTAAATGGTTATTATTTAATTGTTTAAAATAAATTTTCACCTAAAAACAATAACCTACAAATAAATATATCTTTGCCTCTCAGCGCCTTTGCATGAGGTTCTATTTTGAAAGCCGTTTGATATAAAAAAGCATGAGCTATGAGTTAAATTGGTTTTGGTTGATGGTATTAAAAGCAAAATTTACACTCGAAATGAAGCATTGAGTGGGCGAGTATAGGCTTTGGATAGATTCGTAAAGTGTTTTATTTTTCCAATTTTTGCATTTAAACCAATACATTAAGTTAAAGTAAATGTTGAAGTTTTAAGGCTAACATTATCAATTATTTAACCGATTAAAGCTTTGCAAGTTGTTTTTTTCGTTTGTAAAGTAAAAAGGACAAGTATGAATTTTGAAACAAAACGTAACTCATTGGTGCTAAGCTTACCAATGGATTAATATAGGTTAAAGCTATCCAAACCGAAAACAAAGTATTTTTTTGACCAAAAGCCAAACTTGTCTCAATTGGTTTGTCGTTGCGTCCTAAAAATTTGCCTACACCAAAGCTCAAAACGCATACCAGTGCCGAGAAGAAAGAAATCAGAACGATAACGGTTATCGATTCGTTGGTTTCATACTGTATAAAATGACTCGATTTTGCCGATGCTAAAAAAATATTACTCATAAACAATGCAAATCCTGCATTTTTGAATCTGTTTAAAAACGAAAAAAGGCTTTTGCTATAATTTTGAACCAAAAGAGCCAAACTAAAAGGGGCAATAAATATAATTAGCAACGATTGCAATAAAGTAATAGTACTTACATGGTTATCAATACCATACACTAAAGGTATGTAAAACGGCAAAAGAGCTGCCACTACCATATTCGTTACCAAAGTAGAAAGAGCAACCCATGCTACATTGGTTTTAAGTAGGTTAGCCATTACAGGAGCAGCAATAGCGGTAGGCGCAAGCGCTATGATGGACGCAGACATAGCAACCGATTCATTAAAGGGCTTTAACACATAATAAACCAACGTTCCGAACAAAAGAGTACCCAAAGCTACCTTCAAATGCTGAAGACTTAGCTGCTTTGCAGAGATTTTCAAATTCAAAAACGAAAAAAAAAGCATAGCCGCCAGCAACCACTGAATCAAAAATGCAAGCGAAGCCGCTTGGTTGAAAATAATACCTAATACAATAGCAAGTATTAAAAAAACAGATCGCATAGTTTATTTTTAGAAATCATTTACTTATTTGAATGTTCACCTTTTACAGAGATATACAGTTTGCTCTATTTAAAAAGAGTTGGCAAAAATAATGACAATATTTAACTCTTAAGCTTCGTCAAAGGTTAATGTTTCAAAAAAAAAAGAAAAAATAAAATACATTTTTGTTGCGTTTTTTTTTCTCAATCAAATAAACACGAATGTTTTTTTATTTGATGCGACTGGTTTTGTAATCGGATAAATTTAAAGCACTTGCCAAATAAAATATACCTATTAATTTGATTAACCACAAAACAGCAACATCTAGTGCTAAAATAATCGAAACGAAAAAGAGTCTTTTGTACAAAAAAAAATAAAAAAAAATTTGCGAGTAATCAAAAAACATTTACTTTTGCAGCGCTAAAAAAAGGAGAAGTGGCAGAGCGGTCGAATGCGGCGGTCTTGAAAACCGTTGAAGGTAACACTTCCGGGGGTTCGAATCCCTCCTTCTCCGCCAATTAAAAGGTTTTCTGAAAATTCAGAAAGCCTTTTTTTATTTGTATAAAATATGTACTAATTTGCAGAAAATCAATTTACAACAAATACACCAACCTTATTTTTCCACTTTCATTCTTCACTTTTCACTTTTCACTTTTCCTCTTTCACTTTTCCTCTTTCACTTTTCCTCTTTCACTTTTCACTTTTCACTTTTATCTTTTATCTTTTATCTTTTATCTTTTAT
>DZBP01000007.1:0-13448 GCA_022729915.1 Draconibacterium orientale
AAATAATTCGGGCACAACTGTAACTGGCAACAACAATACAAATGGCACAACTACCAATGGTACAACTAATTATAACAGAAACAACCGAAATAATTCGGGCACAACTGTAACTGGCAACAACAATACAAATGGCACAACTACCTCTGGTACAACTAATTATAACAGAAACAACCGAAATAATTCAAACAATACAACAACTTCTGGTACAACTAATTACAATAGAACTAATAATAATAACAATAATACAACAAGAACTACTACAACGAGAAGCAACTCTGACTACAATCGTAGTTCAAATTCAAATAATTCTAGTTCAAGCAGTTCGTCAAATAGTTCATCTAGTAGTAGCTCGAGTAACCGCTCAAGCTCTAATTCTTCTAACTCCTCTGGTGGTAGAAGATAAAACATAAAACAAGTACTTATGCTCACTTTTAGAAAAAATATAAATTATTAGGCACTTGTTAAAACTAAATGTACTTTTAATTTTTGTTTACTTATTAAACTAAAAAAAATCATTTAAAGGCATTCTGCTTTTAAATGATTTTTTTTTAATTGTTTTTGAAATAAAAAAAACTATTCTATAAGATTAGAAGAAAAGTAAAATAGTAAAAAATATAGTCTATTCACACTCTTTTACAAAATAAAAACATATTTTTTAAGTTATTTAATAAAGAAATGACCATAATTTTTTTTAGAATTAAATACAATGTTTTAGCTAAAAAAAGAAGGATTATAAAAATATTATGGCAAAAAAATTCATTCACTAATTTAGGATTTTGAACTATAAAATTATGAAAAAAATTGGTTTAATTATAGCTATTTTTTTATTTGCAATCAATGCAAATATGGCACAAAATGAATTAGAGGGTTTGCGCTACTCTCTGCATTCTATTGGTGGAACTGCGCGCTTTGTATCAATGGGAGGTGCTTTTGGCGCATTGGGAGGCGATTTAGGAGCTTTGGCAATAAATCCGGCAAGTGCAGGTTTGTTTGTAAATAACGAGTTTTCGTTTACACCCGAACTGGTTTTTGACAAAACAAAAGGCAAAATGCTAATTGGAAACGAAACAAGCGTAAATCAATACAATGCCTTTTCAGTAAGCAATATAGGCTACGTTTCGTCGTTGCAAGCGGGTAAAACAGAAGGGCTTTGCGGGATTAGTTTTGGCATAACTTACAACAAAGTAGCCGATTTTAATCAAGAATACGAAATCAGCGGTTTAAACAAAGAATCGTCGATGGCTTATTCGTTCATAGAATATGCAAATGGCTATATTCCAGACGATTTGTGGAGTTATGTAGAGCGTTTGGCATACGATACTTATGTGATAGATACTGATATTTACAACGACCAATACATAACTGGCTTAGACTCAACTATAAGCCAAACGCAAAAGAAAACGTTAGCTACTACTGGCGGAATGAACGAAATAGACTTGAATATGTCGGCTAATTTTTCGAATAAACTTTACCTTGGCGCATCACTCGGAATAACAACTCTAACCTACAATTCTACAAGTAAATACAGCGAAGTAAACAATTTGCTAGATACTAATTTTTACGATGTAAAATATTTTGGACTCGAAGAAAATCTCATTGCAAGTGGCTTGGGTATAAATTTAAAAATTGGAGCTATTTTTCGTCCGGTGAACTGGATTCGACTTGGTTTAGCATACCATACCCGTAGTTTTGTAGCTATCAACGAAGAATACAGCACAAGTATGGAATCTGAAGTGCATTACATTGATGCTAATGGAAATGTAGAAGCTCCGGGTTATAAATACTACACTGCTAGCCCTACTGATGAAGACGGTTATTACTTGGGTGCGCTTATAAGCGATTATTACATTACAACTCCACGCAAACTTATCCTTAGTTTAGCATTCGTAATTAAGCAAATGGCACTTTTAAGTCTCGATTTTGAAACAACAGACTATTCTGAAATTTACATGAATGCGCTCGATTTTAATTTAGATAATGCTAATTTAGCTATAGAAACAAATTATAAAAGAGCGAATAATTTAAGATTAGGCTTAGAAATTAAAAAAAGTATTTTTAGCCTGAGAGGAGGAGTCATTTATTATGATAGCCCTTATTTAAACGATGAATTTTTTATTAATCCTCGCAATTTAACACTAAGCGGTGGAATTGGAGTAAACAAAGGAGCCTTTTACATAGATTTTGCATTGGTGCAACAAAAAAACGAAAGAACAGACTATTTTTATTCGGTTCCGGGTGATTTCAGCAAAGTAGGAACCAGGCTTACTAGCGAAAAAACAAGAGGCTTAGCAACTTTTGGTTTTAGATTTTAGGTAACGAAAAAAAAAATAACCCGAACCTTCAGTATTTTAGCATCAAATTTAACAAGCAAAATACTGAAGGTTCTTTTCATTTTACACAATGATTGAATTAAAAAATCTTATTTTGGTAGGTGGAGGAAGCCGAAATTTGGGAAAAACAGAATTTGTAAGCCAATTAATTGCTCACAACAAAAACAAGTTTGAAATAATCGCATTAAAGGTAAAAACAATTTACGAAGGCGATAATTTTTTTCATGGAAAAGATTTAAAACCTTTGAAAACAGACTATACAATTGAAGAATTCACCCATGCAACAGACCACGAAGATACCTCACGCATGTTGCGAGCAGGAGCCAAAAGGGTTTTTAAAATAAAAGCTAAAAATAATTATTTGGGCATTGCATTTTCAGAATTTTTAAAAAATACAAATACAAAAAATACCTTAATCGTCTGTGAATCCAACAGCCTGCGCGATTATGTGATTCCACAACATTTTTTTATGATTTTGGGTACAGAAAATGCAGAAATAAAGCCAAGTGCACAACGATTATTAAAATATGCAAATAAAATTGTGCATTCAGATGGAAAAAATTTTGATTTTAATATAAAAAAGCTTAATTTTACATTTTGAAAAATAGAATTATGCTAGTTAGAAGCTTTTTCATATAATGTTGAATTATAAAAAGCTAAATAAATCTAAACAACCAATAGCATCAAAATATTATATTTGCATTACTCAAAATGGATAATAAACTTATAGTGTCAAATAACATAAACAATTTAGAATATAGCATTTTCTCAGAAGAAGATGTTCGTAACTTCTTAAATAACAATTTAATAGATTTTGGAAAAGCAAATGAAGAACTAAAAACAGAACAATACGACACGGAAAATTCTTATTCTATATTAATTGTAGATGACGAACCCGACGTACACAAAATAACAAAGTTAAATCTAAATAATTTTAGTTTTAATAATAAATCGCTTGAATTTTCGCATGCTTATTCAGCCCAAGAAGCTGAAAAAATATTAAAAGGAAACAAAGAAATAGCGCTCATTTTTTTAGATGTGGTAATGGAAACCAACGACGCAGGATTGCAATTAGTACAATTCATACGTCAAGAGTTAAATAACAAACTTACTCAAATTGTTTTACATACAGGTCAGCCAGGTCAAGCTCCCGAAAAAGAAGTAATTGCTAAATACGACATCAATTCTTATCAAACCAAAACAGAATTTACTGAAAACAGAATTTATACCGTAACGGCAGCTTCACTTCGTGCCTACGATGCATTAAAACAAGTAAAAGAATACAGCGAAACTCTCGAAGTTAAAGTTGCAGAAAGAACCCAAAAACTTCAAGAAACGTTAGACGCAAAAAATAAATTGTTTTCGATAATTGCACACGATTTGCGAAATCCTTTCAATACTTTATTAGGATTTGCCTATTTAATTTTGCATCAAATAGACCAATCAGACAAAAATCAAATAATAAAATACGCAAAAACGATTCATAGTTCGGCACAAAATATTTTTAATTTACTCACTAACCTGTTAGAATGGGCACGTGCGCAAACAGGAAGTATAGAGGTAAAAATTGAAAAAACAAATATGAATACGGTAATCAAAGAAAATTTAAAAATTTATGATGAAATAGCCAATATTAAATCCAATAAGCTCATTTTTGAAGCAAAAGAAGATTTTTTTGTACAAGCAGATTTAAATATGCTCAATACTATTTTGAGAAATTTATTATACAACGCCATCAAATATACCAAAGAAGGAGAAATTTTAATATCACTTGCAGAAGAAGGGAAAATGTGCAAAATTACAATTGCTGATAGTGGTATAGGTATTGAAAAAGAACGACTTAATAATTTATTCAAAATAGGAAACACCCTTTCGACTAAAGGAACAGACAAAGAAAAAGGGACTGGGCTAGGTTTGCATATTTGCAAAGAATTTCTAACATTGAACAATGGAACTATTGAAGTAGAAAGTGAAGTAAATAAAGGCAGCAAATTTTCATTTACTTTACCTGTTTATTTTTCATAGAAAAACTTTATTTAATCGAATAAAAAAATGAAAAGAATAGTATTTATACTTTTTTGGGGATGTATGCTATTTTTTCAGGTAGTTAGCGCACAAAATCCAATGTCGGTAGATAGTTTATCGCAAATTATTACCAATACCAAGCAAGACACAATAAAATTTAATGCACTACTCAAACTAAGCACCCTTCGAGCAAGCGATAGTATTGAATGCAAAAAACTAACAAATAAGGCGCTGTTTTTAGGAAAAAAACTCGGCAAAAAATATGAAGCAAAAGTAATGCATACTATTGCACGTAATTACAAAGAAAATAAGCAATTTAGAAAAGCTCTTACAGCAATTAACAAAGCATATTATTTTTCTGAAAAATATAAATTGCTGTATGAAATGGGTGCTTGCTATTATTCAAAAGGGCAGATTTATTTTGATTTAAAAAATATTGATAGTTCATTGTTTTACCATAAAAAAGCACTTGAAATTTACAAAATAATTAACAACCCAAAATACATATCGTCGAGTTTAAATTCGATAGGTTTAATGCATTGGAGGCATGGAAAACTCGATAGTGCTAATAATTATTACAAAAAATCGTTAGAAATTCGTAAAAATTTAAATGACGACGATGCACTTAGCACAGTTTACAACAATTTGGGTGCATTGAACTGGGGATTAAACAATTACAATAGTGCACTTGACTATTTTTTAAAAGCACTTGAGATTACACGTAAAATTAAAAATAAAAAAAGAATAGTGCTAATAACCAATAATATAGGATTAATATATCAAGAATGGGGTCAATTTCAAAAAGCATTAAGTTACCACATTGAAGCGGCTGAATTAGCACAAAAAATTAATTACTCGGTTGGCTCAACCTACTCCCACATCAACATTGGCGCATGCTATAAAGAAAAAAAAGAATACAACAAAGCAATAGAATCCTTCGAACTGGCTTTAATTGAGTATTTGTCGGAAACCAAAGCAGAAACAGTTATTGGAATTGCATTAATTTACAGGCATTTAGGCGAAACTTATATTTTACAAAAAAAATACGACAAAGCCATAAATTATTTAAACAATTCGATAAAAGAAGCTTCAAAAGTAAATAGCATGCAACATATTGCAGTAGCGCACCAATTGCTCGGAAAAGCATTTTTCCTTAAAAAAGCATACACAAATGCATTGATACAAAGTGAAATAGCTTTAAAACTTGGTACTGAAAACAATTACAAAGAAATTGCAAAAGCCAGTGCTTTAGTACTTTCTGAAATTTATGAAATACAAAAAGATTTCAGAAATAGTCTGAAATATTACAAATTATCTAATACACTCAAAGACAGCATATTTAACGAAAAAAAAGGAAAACAAATAGCTGAAATGCAAGCAAAATACGAAACAAGAAAGCAACTTCAACAAATAACACTTCAAAAATCGGAACTTGCAAAAAAAACAGCAGAAATTAAACAAAAGATAAATCAACAAAAAATGCTTTATGCCGGTTTATTTTTCATTTCAACAATAGTTTTGCTGATATATATTAGCAATATAAAAATGAAAAATGCAAAAAGCAAAATAAGTTTACAGAAAAAAGAGCTCGAAAAAGCTAATAATTTGCTCATTGAGCTAAGTGAATTCAAAGAAACTCTCACCGCAATGATTGTTCATGATTTGAAAAACCCACTCAATATTATTAGCAACACAACAAATATTCCTCAGATAAAGGAACCCGTTTCGCGCATGTATAATTTGGTAATGAACATTTTAGACATCCAAAAATTTCAAAGTTCAAAAATGAAAATTAGTTTTGAAGATATAAATTTAACAACAACTATAAATGCAGCATATCAACAAATACAATTTTTAGTAGAACAAAAAAACATAGAACTTACAAATCGGGTTACCAGCGAATTAAATATTTTTGCAGACCAAGAGAAGTTAGAACGTGTACTTATAAATCTGTTTCATAATGCCGCAAAATATACTCCTAATAATGGAAAAATAACTATTTCAACTAAAATTATACACGAAAATAAAATTAAATTATTACTTCACAATACTGGCGAAATAATTCCAGAAAACGAAATTAATAATATTTTCAGCAAATTTGGACAATACAAACCAATAAAAGATAGTTTTTCGGCTTCAACAGGCTTAGGCTTAACATTTTGCAAAATGGCAATGAATGCAATGCAAGAAGAAATTGGAGTTGAAAGTTCAATTGAATCAGGTACAACTTTTTGGATAAGTTTACAAAAAAGTAATACGAACTCAGAAATTACAAATAATTTAGTAGAACGAAAAGAAAAAGAAGAACTAAATTTTTCGGTAAATGAAACGAAATTACTCGAAAGTTTCAAAAAAGAGCTAAATAAATATGAAATTTATGAAATTTCAAACCTAAAAACAATAATTGAACAAGCAAAACAAAATCCGAGTAAAAAAATCATATTCTGGGCTAATGAATTAGAAAATTCTATTTTAGTAATGAATGAAGCACGCTACAACGAGCTAAGAAAATTAAATTGAAATGAAATTTAATCTAATCCTTTTAGCAGCAGGGCAATCAATAAGAATGCAATATCCAAAAGCACTTTTGAAATTTAACGAACGCTATAATTTTTTAGAACAAATTATAGCGGAATATACAAAACACCCTAACTTAAATAAAATTTTTATTGTTTCTAATTCTGAAGTTTTAGAAAAAATAGCTCAAACGAAAAGTACATTGCTTCAGAACCATAAAATAATATTAAATAACGCACCAGAAAAAGACCGTATTTATTCAATCCATCTTGCAGTAAAAGAACAGACAATTCCATATCCAAGTTTTATACAAAATATTGATAATCCATTTATTAGATATGAAGATATTGACAAAATGTTCAAAAATTTTGGTACAACAGGTTTTCTTATTCCAAAAATAAACGGCAAAAATGTTCATCCAATTTTAGCAAGTACTAAAATTATAGAAGAATTAAAAAAAGCTGACAATTTTAAAGGAAGTTTACGTGATTTTTTAAAAATTTACGAAAGACAATTTATTAATTTACAAAATGATATGCTCCTACATAACATCAATACACCTGACGATTATATCGAAATTTTTGTAGAAAAACTTAAAATAAATTAAGTAAATAAAACACTCTTTTTTGTTTTAACCGAGTATTTTTTTAATTTTGCTATTCAAAATAATCCAATACAAAATCTAGCGGTTTTGTAAAAAAAATAATAAAATGAAAACTAACTTTATAAAAAACTTAATTTCAATTTTGCTCATTATTACTAATACAACTAGCTTATATTCACAAAGTTTAGGTGATGGCTGTGCCTCAAAAGAACTAACACAACGACGATTAAAAAAATTGCCTTGGTATGGAAATAATAAATTTTTAACCGAAATACTCGAAAAAGAAAATTATAAGCCAGACAGCTCACAAATTTTTTATAGAATACCCATAACTTTGTGGGTTTTTTCGCCAAATGCAAACGATGAATATTATAAAAAATTAATACTCGATGTAAATTATTATAATAAAATAAACAATACAGGTTTTGAATTTTATTATGCCCAAATAATACCAAAATACAAATCAACTCCATTTAAACTCGGATATACGATTCCTGCTTTTGTTAAAGGTCTTTTTTATAGGAAAAAAGGAACTGTAAATGTACTTTTAGTTGATAATTTAGTAAAAAGAAGTATGCTAAAACCTACAAAATATTATAAAGGACAGTACAATTCCGGAACAAAAAATATTGTGCTACGTTTAAATTCTTCAAATACTTCACTAACACACGAAATAGGTCACTTTTTGGGTTTACATCACCCACATAGAGGCTGGAAAAGAGGAAAAAGGCATCAAGAATCAGTAAGTCGGGAGCGAAAAGCAAAAAGATTGTTCAAAGATGCGAAAAATTGTGAAGTAAATGGTGATGCGATATGCGATACTCCGGCAGAACCCGTTTTGTTGAAACAAATTAGCAAAGATTGCCAATATACTGGCAATTTAACCGACAATTGGGGCGATAAATACGCTCCAAACACCAATAATATCATGTCATACCCTACACACATCAACTGTAGAGATAATTTCACATCCGGTCAAATTGCTGTTATGCATTATACTGCAAAAAAAAGAAATATTGCTGAATGGAATACCAAAGATATTCGGTTTGCTTTTGATGAAAATGAACCTAACAATTCATTAGCAACTGCTTCATTGTTAAAAAATAAACCGTTAGAACAGAACTTGCATTTGAAATATTTAGGAAAAAGAAAAAAGGTAGTAGCTAACGATGAAGATTGGTTTGTAATACAAACAGATAGTTTAAATAACAAAGAAAAAGAATGGGCATTAAAAATTGAATTTTCAGATGCTTCAAACAAAGAATTGACTGCTGAAGTATCCTATTTACCCGAAAATTTAAATAATAAAATTGAAAAAGTAAACAGTCAAAATAACATCATCAATTTGAACATAAAAGACTCTAAACAAATCAATATTTGCATTAAAAATGCAGAAAAACAAACAGAATTGATAAACTACAAAGTTTCGTTAGTTGAACTTTGACAATCAATAATACAAGTTTATTTATAGAAAAATAAATAGTGTGACCAATTTAATTATCCAACCCTATTTTATTTAAATCTAAGTCAACAACCCAAACCATACCAAAAAAGCCAACACTGAGCTTATTTTTTTTAATTTTTTCGGTCGTGTAAGAAAAAAATATATTATCGTGATATTCAACAAGATTAGATATTATTTTCCCTACTCCAAAAAAGCCAGAAATTGGATTTTGTTCTACAAATTTATTTTCAATTTTTGACTTGTGATCATCAAAAGAAGGATTTGTAAAATAAGCAATTGTCAAAATAAGAATCAAAAAAAATACAATTCGTCTGATTGTTTTCATATTACATAACTGTTTTAAAATTAGTAAATTCTGCTAGTTTTAAGATTATATATACTGTATTTCAATATTTTTGGAAATTATTTTTACCAATTGTTCCAAATATTTTTCGTCAATATTGCTAAAATCATTTAATTTTTCGCTGTCAACATCAAGGACATATTTTACCGCATTATTTACAAAAATTGGTACAACAATTTCTGATTTTGAAGCAGAACTGCAAGCAATATGACCCGGGAATTGTTCAACATCTGGAACTAAGATTGTTTGCTGCTTTTTCCAAGCAGTACCACATACCCCTTTTCCATAAGCTATTCGAGTACAGGCAATTGGTCCATGAAATGGAGCTAACACTAGCTGCTCATTCTTTACTTCATAAAAACCTACCCAAAAAAAATTCATCCCAAAATAGAGAGCTGAAGCTATATTTGCTAAATTGGCAGTTATATCATTTTCGTTATCTATAAGTGCCTCTATTTGAACGAGTAACGAAATGTATTTCTCCTCTTTAGTCGCATTGGGGTCAATAAATAAATTTTCTGCCATAAAAACGAAATATATTGAGTTACATTAAAAAATATTATTTGCCTAAGTAATAAAAAAACAAATTTCTATAAAATTGTTTGCTTTTGCAAATAATTTTATTTTTTTACAGATTTTAAATAAATAAAAAGGTAAAAAAAGTGGCTAGATAATTTAGTTGCAGTAAGTTGCAAAAAAAGAAAAGAGATATCAAAGCTAAAAACAATGGAAAACACAATATGTTATAGATTTTTAGACAAATAAAGTAATTTTTTTTTGTCGTTATAAAGTTTTTCATTCTTAGTAAAAAGAATAAACATTTTGAATGAACCGTATGTTGAATCGGGTAAAATATATTTTCGATAAAGAATAAGATTAGGTATTTCTACTTGTGTTTTAGCTAATACTTTATTGATAGAATCAACATCTAACAAATTATTATTCATATAATTATTCATGATGTTAAACGAACCAAAAAGCTCATCGCCTTTTGACATTCCCGATCCAGAAATAAATTCTTCGCCACCACTTCCCTGCTCGACTTGCCAATTAATGCAATAATAATTATACGGACACCAAACTTCTATAGTATCTAAATCGCTCATAGATTGCTTTGTATGAATATGCAATTGAACTTTTCCGGTGTTTGATAAATTGCACGATAATAAAAACGAAAAACTTAACAACAGAATTAGTAATTTTAATCTATTCTTCATAATTTTCAAGGATTAAAACGTAGATAACAATTTTTTAATTTTTTCTAAATCAGAGCCTTGCACCTTTGAAGTACCAATTGAAGAACCAGCATAGAAACGGAATAACAATTTATTTGCTTTCAATATTTCAGTTACTTGCTCATCTGAAAACTGAATTACAAATTGCTCTTCTTTCCAAGTAGAAGTAGAAACACCCGTTACTACAGTTGCAGTAGTACTATCGCTAAGCATCACATTTCCAGTTGTTTCACTAACAGAAGAACGTGTTTGGATTTTCGTTTTCTGTTTAGCTAAATGATAGATTTTATCATCGATAGCTAAGAAAAAAGAATCTTCTAAACTGAAGCTGCTTTCTGTTCTCAAAACTGTTGTAAACACTTTATATTGCTTATTTACAGAAACTTTCTCAGCATAAAAGTCGCAAGCAATACCATAAATACTCGAATGCTTTTCTTCTGTGTTAAAACGTAATCGAAGAGAAACCGTTTGAGCATTTCTAAAGCTATCGGTCTGATGTATTAGCTTTCCATACGATGATGAAAGAATACAGCTACTCAATAATAAAATTGAAGCAAAAAATACAATAATACTTTTTTTCATAACGAAATAATTTTTGTATAAAAACGAAAAAATATATATTTTAGTATCACAAAAATAAAAAAAGTATTATTATAAAAAATTATTAGTTTTGCGCAATTCAAACTCATCACATAGCCATATTTCTTGCACTGGCATAGCTCTTTTCCGAATCAAATGCTTTAGCTGATAATCTCTTTTACATGCATAAAGGTCATCTTTCCAAATTTTTAGGCATTGCCAATATCCGAAAAAACGTTCTTCATCAGGATGCAAAAAGGCATATTTGCACGAAAAGCAGCTTTTGAACCGTATCGAGCCAACATCATCTTCTAAAAATTCCAATGCAGACGCAAAGCTTTCAGCTTCAACTGGATAAAATTTATCATTAACTTGAAGTTCAAAAGATGTATATACAAACGACAAAGTAGCATCTCTAACAGGAATTCCTAAATACAAGTAAAATGACAGTAAAGCAGTTTGCACACTATTTGATTCAATATCAATTATTTGCATCGGAATATCGCAAGTAATAATGCTTCTACACAAATAACCTCTCGACCGGACATCAAATGGAAATTGTTGGCGAAGTTCGGGAGTTAATAAATCTTGCGAAATTGAAAGATCTTTAAAAGTTTTACCAGAAAGCTCTTTGCTTCCTATTTTTAAATACAAACAATCCGCATCATTATAGTTGAAACAATTATCGATGAAGGTTTCAAAAATAATCTCTTTTGTAATTATAGCAGTTTTATATCTAAAATTTTCAAACACTACAAATAAAGATAAAAAAAATAAAATTAAAATACCATGTTATTTTCTATATGGAAACTACGAAATTGATTAAATAGAAAACTAGCTTTTCCAACCACATTATCATCTTCATTATCAAAATATTCACCTGTAGAAACGACTGTACGTATAAATTCTTGATGCAATAAGAAAACTAAATTATACACAAAAGATAATTCTCCAGAAATATTAACAGCATTGTGTTTTTCCAAATAGTTTTCTTTCTCATTATCAAATATTTCCATACACTTTAACTTGTATGTCTGTGCCAATTCAATAACCTGTTCAATGCTTGCATTGGGTTTGATTGTAGGAATTGGTACATCTATCACTTTGTAATACAGCACATTAGCGATTTTCATTTGTTTCTTATCCCAATCCTTTGATGCTAAATTTGATAAATTTATTAACATAACATTCTTTTATTTATGAAATATTTAACAAGCTGCTAAAACTTTTGCATGAAGCAATTTCAGAGTAGGCAAGAATTGTAACATTGTATAATTCAGCACGTTTATAATGAGTTTCGGCTATTTGGTTTACTTTTCCTTCTTTATCTTTTAAGGCACTCAAAGTTGCTATTGCAGTAATCGGAAAAAGTCCAAATTCGCTTTGTAAACTATCGCATTTATACACAAAATCGCCAATTGTCGTCTTTTTCTTGCCATTTTCAGAGTAATAAACAGACGTTTTGCATTCAATGGTGTAAAATTTATTGTTTAGAGCAAAAACGACATCAAATTCGTTTGGAACTCCTTGTTTTTCAACAAATACACCAATGCCGATTTGACTTTTTGGTAAATTAAATTCTTGCTGTATTTTATGATGAATATATTCTTCAAACCAACCTCCCGAAAGTAAAATAATTTCGTCCTTTGTAAGCGAATGAGAATGTTTTGTAGTAAAATTCAAATCAGATAATAACTTATGTAAACCGGCAATTTTATTTATTGGAACTAGCTTAGAACTACTAATACTTCTATGCTTTTGCAATTCGGCAAAAACAAAATTATGCGGAGAAATTAAGCTTGTCTGAGGCTCAAAAAAAGGTGCAAAATAATCAAAAATTGACTTAATTACCTCAAAGGTTTGAGTAACAGAACCTTTTTTGGTTACATTAAAACCAAATGCTTCAAAATACTCATTGATAGATAATTGACAAGAAAAAGGAAAAACTTTTTGACGAGTTTTTGGAAATACTTTGATGTAGTGGTTACTTTCTTGGGCAACATAAAAAATCTTGGCACCTAGCTCCTTAAAAAAATCGAGCGCCACAATCGACATCATTTTACTACCTTCAGAAATATTTACGTAAATTTCATCAGAATCAGCAAATTCTATTTCCGATAATTTTTGATTTATATCATTGAAATCGTGCTCATTAACAAAAATAACTTTCTCTAATTTTGGTTCAGGGATTTGCGCACTTTGTATAATCCACTTGCATACGCCTTTTTTTTCCATCTTTTGAGTGGATACAAAAAGGAATGAATCAACAAAGTTAAATTCCTTAATAAACAACACATTAGAAATAGTTTGTTCACTAATCAATGAAATAAGTATTTTTTTCGACATTGTT
>DZBP01000007.1:13548-44991 GCA_022729915.1 Draconibacterium orientale
AAAATAAATTGCCTTAAAAGTAGTAAAAAAAATTGAAAAAGAAGAATAAAATCTTCGAGAAAAATAAAATAAAGTATTTTCTAGAAAGAAAAAATTAAATGTTTATAATAAAAAATAGTGCTAAATAGTAAAATTAATAAATATTTATCTAAAATTTAACCATTTAGCAATAAAATTAAAATTTATTGAAATGAGAACATAATAGGCACTGTATAGTAAGTATCAACTTCTTTGCCACCTTGCCTTCCGGGTTTCCAGTCTGGAAGCATAGACACCACTCTAACAGCTTCATTATCTAGGATTTCATGTACACCACGAGCTACTTTCACTTGCTCCACTTTACCTAATTTATTCACAACAAAACGTACATAAACTCTACCTTCAACATTAGTAAGTCCTAAACTTTCGGGATATTTTACATTTTCAGCGATAAAAGCACGCAAAGCAGCATCTCCACCCGGAAATTCTGGCATCTCTTCTACAATTAAAAAAGTTTTACCAACCTCACCACCGTCATCAGAAGTTTCACTTGTTTTAATTATTTCATCGGTATTTTTTTTCAACAAAATAAAAATAACACCGTTTTTGCCTTTGTCGCCATATTTTTTTATTGCTTCTTCGCCCTTATATACATTCATAGACTCAATTTGATTAGGATCGATATCGTCGATAGATTGTTTTTCAACGCCATCAACAATGTAAATTGGTGTAGAATTAAGTATTTCATTTACAACAACTTGGGCAACAACATTCGACTTATCAAACGAAAAAGCGAACAACATAAACCAAACAAGTGGCAAAGCAACCAGAAATTTAATTCTAGCAATACGATTTGATTTTTTTCTATTTAACATAACTAAACGTTTTAAAATTAGTGACTTATTAAAATTATTGGCTAAACTCGGTTGCACACCAATTTGCTGTTGAAGCAGGAGCATTTGATATTTGCCAGAATCGAAGCCTTGCTCCAAAACACCTCTATCCGCCAAATATTCGTGAGTTTCTTTGAGTGCTTTTCGGTAAAACCAAACAAAAGGGTTAAACCATTGAATAATTGTAACTATTTCAATTAAAAGTATATCTAATGTATGCAACTGGTTTGCATGAACTATTTCGTGGAGTAAAATTTCTTCTAATTTTTTATCATTTTTAATTTCTTTATTGATAAAAAGTATATCAAAAAAACTAAAACTAGAAAATTGAGAATCAACGAACGCAATTTTCCGATTGTTTATTTTCTCTATTCCAAACTGTACAATGAATCTAAAAATAGACAAAATATTATATAAAAATCTAATTATCAATAATATAACAACAAACAAATAGAATTTAAAAAGCAATTTTACAATGGAATATGAAGCATTTTCTTTCGCTAAATTTGAAATTTTTCCACCTACATTTATTGTTTCGAGCATAACCGAGTAATCTGTATTTTGCTCTATTTCAATATATTGAAAATGTAAAACAGGAATTATAGCACTTACTAAAAGCGATACAATCAAATACATTCTATTCAACTTAAAAAATGTTTCGTTTTTAAGTAAAAAAAAGTATATTAAATAAAAGAATGTAACACCTATCGCCCACTCTATCAGATAATAAAATACTCGAATTTCCATTTTACAATATCAATTTTTTGAATAAAACTAGTTTTCCTTTTTTTCGGAAATTTTTTGATTTACAATTTTTAGCAAATCTTCCATCTCTTCCACACTAAGATTCTCTTTTTCAGAGAAAAAAGAAACTAATTGATTGAACGAATTTCCAAAATAATTTTGGATAAATCCTTTCAAAAACTTTTTTTTATATTCGTCTTTTCCCACTATCGGAAAATATTGATGCGTTTTTCCATAGGCTTTGTGATCAACAAAACCTTTTTTTTCTAAAATCCGGATAATGGTTGAAACAGTATTGTAAGCAGGCTTGGGCTCTTCAAAAAATTCAACGACGTCTTTGACAAAACCTTCGCCTATTTTCCAAAGTATTTGCATAACTTGCTCTTCCGCTTTTGTTAATTCTTTCATAAATTGAAATTTACATATTAATTGATTTATGTGTCAAAGATACAACTAATTTTATAGTTATACAACTATCACAATAGTTTTTAGCTTTTTTTAACAATTCATTGAAAATAAAAACAATACCTTTGCAATGTAAAATATGCCTTTATAAAATTATAAATCATTGAATTTCAACTTAAAACAAACGAATGGAAGCAATTTTTAAACGCAGAAGTGTTCGAGAATATCTCAATAAAGATGTAACTGACGAGCAAATACAAAAAATTTTGCACGCAGGAATGAGTGCGCCATCGGCTGGAAATGAGCAACCTTGGCATTTTGTAGTCATCAAAAACAAACAAAAATTAGAAGAACTTACTCAGCTAAGTCCTTATGCCAAAATGCTTAACGCTGCGAATTTGGCAATTTTAGTATGCGGTGATTTGAACAGACAAAAGCATGAAGGCTATTGGATGATTGATTGTGCTGCGGCAACTGAAAATATGCTTCTCGAAATAACTCATTTACAACTAGGTGCAGTTTGGTTGGGAGTTTACCCACGAATTGAACGCATGAAATATTTGAAAGAATTTTTCAATTTGCCAGCAAATGTTGAAGCATTTTCAATGTTATCAATTGGTTATCCTATTAATAGTGAAGCAATTATTAATAGATTCGATGCTTCAAGGGTACACTTGGAAAACTGGTAAAAAATAACTGAACTTACAAACCTATAAATAGATTTGAAACTTAAATAATCCTTTTTTTTAGAAAAACCTCCTTAAAATTTGGGAGGTTTTTTTTATCTCTATTGACTTTAACCGTTTAATTGCTTAACTTTGAGTAAAAATTTATTGATGAAAATAGTATTTTTAAGCATTTTTCTGCTTTTTTCGGAAAACTTTTTGAAGCAAAACTCTTCAAAAAGTGAGCTACTTCAGAAACAAAGCACCATAGATTATCAAAAAATTTTTGGAGCTGACTATACAAAAGCGATAAATTTTATGAAAGTAAATAAAAAATTTATCAATTTGGCTTTTGAAAACAAAAAAATAAATAAATCCATTTTAGTGAGCATTCTTTTCCCAGAACGCATAAGATACTCAATAATAAGCGATTACATAGAAACTGAAATTAATGAAAATTTATATACCAATTTGGGAAGCGAATATGTCGATTTTTCAATTGGTCATTTTCAAATGAAACCTTCTTTTATTGAAAAAATTGAAGATTACGTGTCTAAAAATGAAGAATTTAAAGCATGTTTTTCAAATAATTTGAAATATAAAACCAATTTAATCAAAGAAATAAGGATAGAAAGAATAAAACGCTTAAAATCATTTACTTGGCAACTTAAATACGCCGAAATTTTTTATAGCATCGTAGTGAAAAAATTTGATTTAGAACAATACAATGAAACTAAAAAAGTTGAATTTTTTGCAGCTGCATACAATTTTGGTTTTGATAAAAATCAGCAAAAAATTGAAGAATCAATAGGTGAAACCTATTTTCCTTATGGAAATTCTTATCCTGGCGAACAATATTCTTACTCAAAAATAGCGTCTTTTTTTTATATAAATAATTATAATAAAATATTTTAAACAACAATAAAATAAAACTTTTTACAACAAAATTCTTCTTAATATTAAAAAACTTATTTTCAATTTTAACTTAAATCCATACAACTTATGAAAACAAATAAAATAATAGTACTTCTACTTCTAAGTTTTCTAATTTTTAGCTGTAAAAATGAAGGACTTGTAGATAAACCGTTTATTAATCCGCCATTTCCGGCGTTAAATCCAGTAGCTGAAAACTTTACTATAACAGCCGAAAAAGGTGGTACTTTAGAATATAAAACAGGAAGCATAATAACCATACCTTCAAATATTTGGGTGGATAAAGAAGGAAAAAACATTACAGGCGAAATAAAAATAAAATACCGTGAATTTCACGATGCTTATGATATTTTTTTAGCAGGAGTACCAATGGCTTATGACACTGCGGGTGTAAAGCAAAACTTGCAAACAGCCGGAATGTTTGAACTAACAGCTTTTTCGGGAGAAAATGAAGTTTTCATGAAAGAAAATAGCAAAATAAATGTTAAAATGGCTTCATTTGATGAAAATGCAGACTATAATTTTTATACATTAGACGAAAATGCAAAAAATTGGGCTTATAAAGGAACTAGCAAACCCGTTCCAAACGAAAAAGTTCAGATTTTGAAAGATTCGATTGAAAAAATGAAGCCAAAACATATTATTCCATTTGAAAAAGACTATTTTGCACTTGATTATTGGGCTATTCTCGATGTTTATTTCAATGTAAAACCATCTGGAGATGTATGGAAATATGAAAAAAACACAGAGCTTAAACGAAAATCAGAGAAATATGGCTTAAAATGGTCGGGGATTTATGGAACATGGGAAACGTTGAATTTCAATGGAAAAAAAGTTTTTGCTTATGAGGTAGTTTGGAAAAATATTTCGGGCAAAGAGATTCCAAAATGGATGCAAACAAAAGAATATCAAACAGATAACAGATTAATAAAACTTGCCAAAGTAGGCAATAATCAATACAATTTAACTGTTAGAAATGGTTGGGAAGACAACGCTCCAAAATTTAGTTTTAAAGCAGAAGCAGTGATGATGTTGAAAGAAGTTTTCAAGCAAATGCCGGAAGATTGGCAAAAAGAATATGAAAACACGCTCAAAAAAATAGCAGATGCAGAAGCCATGTTAGCAAATCAAGCTAAAGTATTCAGAACCTTTGATATAGAACAAACAGGCTTTCATAATTGGGACAAAGTTTATCACCGCGAAGATAAAATAATAGTAGAGGCTGATTTTAATTTCGAAAAGCAAGATATTGATAAAGAGCTAATTCCGATTGTTTATTTCATCGAAAATAACAAATCGTATGTGCAAATTTCTTTCCAAGATTGGCAAAAAATAATGCTTGTACCAGACAGTACTGCAAAATTTGTGGCGATACTTTCAGAAACAGAAATGGCTACTTTCAGCAATTCTGATTATCAAAAACTAGATTTTTCAGCACTTACATCATCAAAAAAGCATGCTTTCAAAATGAAAACTGTTAAAATAACTAAGAAAGAAGATTTTATAAACTCATTAAATTAAAAGACAAAAAAGCCAATGCAAAATAAAATTTGCTTTGGCTTATTTTATTCTAAAATATTAAATATAAATGAATTAAAAGTATTATATCTAAAAAACAAACTTAACAAAAATCTATGAAAAAAACAATATATTTCTATATACTCGCTGTAATTTTAACATCATTTCCTATTACATTACTTTCGCAAAATAAAGAAAGCATTGCAATAATAGGAATCGACGCCAAAGGAATTATGTTCGATAATGCATCAATGGAAAATTTGCTAAGATTAGAAGTAGAAAAGACAAATAAATATGAGGTTTTTGACAAATACGATGTAAATAATATACTAAAAGCAAACGGTTTTGACCCTCTCGATTGTTTTGGAAAAACCAAATTAATTGAAATAGGTAACTTATTGAAAGTAAATAAAATACTTACTGGAAACATCGATAAATTTGGTGAAAAAATTATATTTGCTCTTCGCATAATTGATGTAAAAAATCAAACTATTGAAAACACAAATGTAATGGAATATCTTGATTTAGAGCGCGAAATACAAACAATGGCACGAATCTCTGTCAATAATATGCTAGGTATAGCCAATGATGCACTTTTAGTTGATTTATTGATTAACTACGAACAAATGATTTCGAGTCCAAAAACTACGGTAAAACTTAATGGTCCCAGAATGGGTGCATCAATGATTTATGGCGCTGAAAGTGAAAGACTTAGAGCACCAGAAAGCGAAGGTGGTTTTGATATGTATCCAATTACTTCTATTTTTGGCTTTCAATACGAAAGGCAATATTTAAGTTCTGGTGATTTTCAAGCGTTAATTGAATTTGTTCCTGCTCTAAGTGGCTTAGAATCAGGTAATTTTATACCTTCATTATCACTAATGAACGGTTTTAGATTCAATAAAAAAGGTTGGGAAATTGGGCTAGGTCCTATTTTTAGAGGAGTAAAATATTCAAAAGGCTATTATACTGAAAATCAGGTTTGGATAAAAACAGATACAATAATTGACCCAAATTTTGCTTTAACCCGACGAATAGAGAGAGATGGAAAATTAGAACTTTCTACCGGTTTAATTATTGCATTTGGAAAAACTTTTAAATCTGGTTATTTAAATATTCCTGTAAATATATATTTTGTTCCTAAAAAAGATAGTAATACAGTTGGTTTAATATTTGGCTTTAATATAGCAAAAAGAAGCATAAAAAGATATTAAAAACTCAATAAATAAATAAAAAAGGCTTTCTATAAAATAAAAAAAAGCCTTTTTTTAAATTCAAATTAATTTAAAAATTTACAAAAAACGTTTATTCAATAAAAAGAAATCAAGCAAAACCATTGCGGTCATAGCTTCTACAATAGGAACCGCACGAGGAACAACGCATGGGTCGTGTCTTCCTTTTGCACTAAATTTCACGTTATTACTATGAATATCAACAGTTTCCTGCTCAGTAATAATAGTGGCAACGGGTTTAAATGCAACTCTGAAATAAATATCCATTCCATTTGAAATCCCACCTTGAATTCCACCTGAATTATTTGTGCGAGTTTTTATAACGTTTTGCTCAGAAAAAAAAGAGTCATTGTGCTGGTTTCCAAACATTTCAGCAGAAGAAAAACCACTTCCCAATTCAAAAGCTTTTGCAGCATTTATACTCAAAACTGCTCTTCCAAGCTCGGCATGAAGCTTTAAAAACTCAGGCTCGCCCAACCCAATAGGCACATTTTTTGCAACACAACTTACTACTCCACCTACAGTATTCCCATTTTTGCGCACATCTTGAATTAAATCAATCATTTGAGTAGCAATTTCACCATTTGGACAACGAACAATGTTGCTTTCTGTTGCCGATAAATCGAGCTCAGAGTAGGTTTCAGAAAGTTTAATGTTTCCGACTTGCGAAGTGTAAGCATTAATCATAACTCCTTGCAACATAAGTATTTGCTTAGCAATTGCACCAGCTACTACACGCGATAAAGTAATGCGTGCCGAACTTCGTCCACCTCCGCGTGGATCTCGTAAACCATATTTAGCAAAATAGGTTAAATCGGCGTGCGATGGGCGAAAAATTTCGTGCAAATTGTCATAATCCGACGATTTTTGGTCATTATTCCATACTAAAAAAGCAATAGGTGTGCCAGTTGTTTTTCCTTCAAAAATGCCAGATAAAAATTGTACTTCGTCAGCTTCTTTGCGTTGAGTGCTAACTTTAGATTGTCCGGGTTTTCTACGGTCAAGTTCATCTTGTATTAACTTGAAATTCAGCTCAATGCCAGCAGGACAACCGTCAATAACTCCACCAACAGCTTTCCCATGCGACTCACCAAAACTAGTTAGTCGATAAATATTCCCAAATGTATTCATTACTAAACAATTATAAAAAGAAATGATAACAAATAAAAACACGAAATAGGAAAATCCAATTTCGTGTTTCGTTCATTGCAAATATAGAATTTAAAATCTATAACTTTCTATTAATGATGATGATGATGACCTTCACCATGAACATGTCCATGCTCGATTTCGGTATTTGAAGCCTCACGAATTTCGATAACGTTACCGGTGAAAAACAAATCGTCGCCAGCAAGTGGGTGATTGAAATCAATTTGAACTTCGTCATCGCTAACTTCTAGCACAATGCCATTGTAATGATTTCCATCTTTATCTTGCATAGGAATCACATTATCAACAACTAACAAATCTTCATCAATAACACCGTCAACTTCAAAAATAGATTTTGGAAGGTTAACAATAGCTTCATCAGAAGCTTCACCGTAAGCATCTTCGCTTTTAATCATAAAATCGAAGGAATCGCCTGCTTTTAAGCCTTCTATCTGAGATTCAAAACTTTCGAGCATTGTTCCAGTACCATGAATATATTGCATTGGTTTGTCTTTCTCTACAACTTCAACTAATTCGCCATCTTTTGCATTTACGTGCAAACTGTAACTAATTGATACAACTTTATTCTTATTTACTATCATTTTCTATAGTATGTATTAAAAATTTATTATAAAATTTCATTTAGAATTAGCACACTCTGTGAACGTAAAAACGAAAAATTAACTCAATTGCCTATTAATTAAAATCCATTTTTGTTAAAGAAAAACCAAGACTAAAACAGTACAAAAGTAAATAAAAATAAATTGTATTTCAATCTTTTTTTGAAATATAGTAATAAAATTAAATGTTAACTGCAAAATAAAATTTAAAAAGCACTAATACAAGCTATTACAATTTTAATCAAAAACAAAAAAGGATTTAAACCATTAAATTTATAATAATAAAAAAATGCATAATAATCAATAATTCAAGCAATTGAAATAAATTCACAATTATTTTTTTGCAGAAATGAAACTCTATAAAAAGTATAAACTAGCTGTTTGAGGAAAGAAATTATTACAAAAAATGAGTGATACAATCTCATATTTAACAATAAACAAACACAAATAATTTTATTCATACATTAAAAGCTATAAAAGAGGGTCTTTACATTTTTTTATTCTTTTTAAGTTTTTATTTTTGTATGAAAAAGTATCTGAAACTTCAAATTTTGCAAAAGCAAAAATTTGATTGAATCTTGTATTTTTATTTTTCTATGGCGGTCTGAAACATGTCTTTATTAAATTGTAATTGTCTTATTTTAAATTACTTAAAATTAATTAATAAAAGCAACGAAAGGTCTATTCAATAAAAACAGTTGTTATTTAAAACCGTCAAAAATTGGATAAAATTTTAAAAAAATATTTTCAAATAACATAAAATGAGATATTTATACATTTTTACTAGCATTTTAATGATATTGCTTTTTAGTTGCTCTAAAGAAAATATAATTACAGATTCGAGTGCAAAGTTGAGCTTTTCAACAGACACTGTAAGCTTCGATACGGTGTTTTCTACTATTGGTTCTACAACAAAAGAATTAAAAATTTATAATCCGTATAATGAACGAATATTAATTAAGTCGATTAAACTATCTGGAAATACAGGTTATTTTAGTTTAAATATCAATGGAATATCTTCTAATTCAGCAGAAAATGTAGAAATTGATGCAAAAGATAGCTTGTATATATTTATAGAAGTTACAATAGATCCAACAAACAAAAATTCGCCAATAGAAATATTAGATTCGATAGAGTTTAACACAAATGGAAACTTGCAAAATATTAAATTACAAGCATTTGGGCAAGATATGATTTTAATAAATGGCGAATACATTCAAACTCAAACTTGGAATTCAGAAAAACCTTATTTGATAATTAATTCCATGCTAATAGATTCGCTCAATACACTTACAATTGAGGCAGGTAGTAGGTTGTATTTTTCGAGAAATTCAACGCTTTATGTAAAAGGAACACTTTCTGTATCAGGTGAATATGAAAATGAGGTTGTTTTTCAAGGCAGTCGATTAGAACATGTCTATACTGATGTACCCGGTCAATGGAAAGGAATTGTTTTTCTTGACGGAAGTCAAAATAATCTGCTAAATTATGCAATTGTAAAAAACGCTGTTATTGGATTAAACATAGGTTTTATTGAAAATTTAATAACGCCCGAAATTGAAATCCACAATTCGCGCATAGAACATCATTCGTACGCAGGAATTTATGCATTAGATTCCAAAATATTTGCAACTAACAGTATAATAAGCAATTGTGGCAATTATTTAGTAGCACTTGTCAATGGTGGCGAGTATGAATTCTTGCATTGCACTTTTGCAAATTATTGGAATTTAACCGTTAGACAAGAGCCTAGTGTGGTGATAACAAACTTTTTAGATGCCACACAGTACAATGGAAAATACTATACGAACAATCTAATAAAAGCAAATTTTAAAAATTCAATTCTAGCAGGAACTAATGAAACTGAAATTGGTTTCGGAAAAATCGAAAATTTTGATTTTAATTATTATTTTGAAAATTGTTTACTCAAAACAACTCAAGGAAAAATAAGTGAAGATTTATCAGACATAAATCACTTTAAATCTGTTATTTATCCCAAAAATAGTGAGAAAATATTTGTAAACTCGTTCAAATACAATTTCAATTTGGACACAATTGAAACTTCTGCAAAAGATGCTGGAAATTTGAATCTAGTTAATGACTATTCAGCTCTGTTACAATTAGATATAGACAGAATAAATAGAACCGACGATTTTAAACCAGATTTAGGTGCTTATGAACAGAAAAAAACTCAAATCCAAAAAAAATAATTAATTTTTAAAATATATGAACAAAAAAAATATTTATTTAATACTTTTGCTATTCGTTTATTTTCCAATTAGTGTAAAATCTCAACCAGAAAAGAAAATAAAGCGAGATTTTAGAATTATGTTTTACAATGTAGAGAACCTTTTTGACATAGAAAATGATAGCTTAACAAACGATGATGAGTTTACAGAACAAGGTGAAAGACATTGGAACTCAACAAAATACTACGATAAACTTAACAAAATAGCAAAAGTGATAATTGCGCTTGGCGAATGGTCGGCACCAGATATAGTTGGTGTTTGTGAGATTGAAAATAGGCACGTTTTGGAGGGATTAACGCGATTTTCGCCATTAAAAGCAATAAAATATAAGATAATTCATCAAGATTCACCAGACAAACGAGGCATTGATGTTGGTTTTTTGTATCGACCCGATAAATTTTCCCCGATAGACTATTATGCAATTCCGATTAATTTCCCCAACGTTCCAGAGCATAAAACACGTGATATACTGCATGTTATAGGAACAACTAATTATTCAGATACACTAAATATTTTTATTAACCACTGGCCAAGTCGTTGGGGTGGGCAACTTGAATCTGAGGAAAGTCGGATTTATGTTGCTTCTGTTTTGCGCACCAAAGTTGATTCAATTTTCACAAACAGTCAAACACCAAACATAATTATTATGGGTGATTTGAATGATTATCCAGAAAACATTAGCATTAGTAAAACACTGAAAGCCAACATACAATATTCGAATCCGGTTAAAAATGAACTTTATAATTTGTCGTGGAATTTGCAAGAAAATAAGAAAATAGGGTCGCATAAATATGCAGGCGAATGGGGTATTTTAGACCAAATAATAGTTTCTGGCAATTTTTTAATTCCTGAAAATAAAGTAGTTACAACAATAGAAGATGCTCATATTTTCAACAACAGTTTTCTATTAGAACCCGATAAAAGCAACGTAGGTTTTAAACCATTTAGAACTTATATTGGTTTTAAATACAACGATGGCTACTCCGACCATTTACCTGTTTATTTAGATTTATATTTTAAGAAATAAATAAAATAATGTAATTCATATTCAAAAAAAATTTAAAATTTAACAGGAAATTCTTCAGTTGTTTTATCATTTTTAACAAAACTATAAATACCATATTTATTATAAACAATAGTCAAAATTATTGCAAATACAACAGCTGAGACTCCAATAATTCCATTAATATAAATTGGAGCAGAAAGCGCAAGGCGAATCATAACTGTAGTGAGCGCATACCCTGAATTTCTGAAAAGTACAAAATAAGAATGGCTATAACGCATTGAAATAAGTACTAATAAAATATCAGTAAAAATTAGAATATTATAAAAATTATGAAAGAAATTAACTTTTCTTGCAAGCACTAAGTATTCATACAAATTCTCAATTCCTACAAAAACGAAAGTGAAGAGCATAATTAAAGCTAATATTTTCTTGATATTCATATAATTAGCTTGTTCTTGCAAATTTTTGGTAATAGAATAATGTCGCTGAATTTTTAGGAAAATAGTAACACATATAAAAATAAATAAAGCACTAAAAGCATCAGAGGCAATATGCAAAATGGGCTCTATATGTGTCCAATCAAGGTTTACTTCAAAGCTAGCAAATTCTTTAAAAGACTGACGCAAAAGAATTAACGACAATATTTCAAATTGCTTAGCCATTGCATCAGAAACCGAACGTGAGAGAATAAGAATCATTTCTAAAATTTCGACAACTAGCAAAAACGTAAAAACAACTTCTACTGCCCTAAAAATATTTTCAGGCAAAAAATGAGAAATAAAATCGGGTAAAAAGAGATTTTTATTGAGCCAAATAACTAAAATACTAACTAAAAACACAATTACCAAACCTGTACTTATTTGTTGATGTGTTGTAGAGCTTTCTATTTTCTCAGAAAATAAATCAAAAATAGAAACAAATTTTATAATTAATTTTCGTACCATAATTCAAAATCCTTAAATGGAAATGCAATATAAAGAAAAAAAAGGATATTTCTAAATATTTTTGTAAAAAGTTTTTTTATTATAGCTTTGTGTCAAAGTATTTAAACATCGATGGACTATATAAATAATAGATAATCAAATACATAAAAAATGAAAAACGTAATTTTAGCACTATTTATTTTTACAAGCATCATTTCCAATGCACAAGTATCAATAGGACAATGGCAAGTGCATTTGCCTTATAATCAAGGAATTTGTGTTTCAAAAAACAAAGAAATTGTTTATTGTGCAAGCGAAGAAGGCTTTTTTTCGTTCAATGAAACGGACAATAGTATTACTGAATTATCAAAAATAAATGGGTTATCAGATGTTGATATTTCGACAATAAATAGCAACGAGTTACTTGACATAACAATAATAGCTTATGAGAATTCCAACATTGATATTATAAAAAAAGATGAAATTATAAATATTTCAGATATTAAGGAAAAGCAGATTATTGGTGATAAACATATTAATTCGATATTATTTGTAAAAAATTCAGCTTACCTTGCTACTGGTTTTGGTATTGTAAAAGTGAATTTAGAAAAAGAGGAAATTGCTGATACTTATTATATTGGAGAAGACGGAGAACAAATTACTGTAAACGAACTTGCTTATGACGGGACTTTTTTATATGCTGCTACAGAAAATGGGATATACAAAGCAGAAGAAGGAAAACCTGAAATTATAAATTACCAAAATTGGACAAAATTTAATTTTAACCCAATTGAAAGTTCAAGTTTCTCAAGTATATGTCTCTATAACAATAGTTTATTTGTTTTAAATAACAATGTAAGCAATCAAAATAATTTATATAAAATTGAAAAAATAGCTGAAAAGGACACATTTTTGATGCTTGCAGAAACAATAAATACAAAAAAACGCATCAAAAGTATTGATAATAAATTAATCCTTTTTGTAGATACAGCAATGTATTTTTATAATAATAGCAATTCTAAATTTGAAGCATATAAAAATAGCTACGATTTACCAAGACCAAGAGATATTGTTTTTGGAAGCAGCAGCATTATAATTGCAGATTATGTACGTGGTTTAATTTTGAAAAGAGATAACGGATTCTTAAATTATTTTTTTCCTGATGGTCCATATCAAACAAGAATTGAGGATATTGCCATTGCAAATGGAAAGTTTTGGGGTATTTTGGGTGGGCGCATGGGCGTTATGGACGGTTACAGATATGTAGGACGCGCTTACACGTACGAAAATAAAAAATGGTCATTAATAAGTGATTACAATTCACTTGATTGGACAAATATTGCAATAAACCCAAGAGATTCTAAACAGGTATTTATAGGAACTACAAATTATGGTTTATTAGAAATTTACGACAACAATATAATAAAAAAATATGATATAAACAATTTTGCAGAACATACGCTCCAATCAATTATCGAAGGCAATAATATAAGAATTGGGGGTTTGGCATTCGACGAAGATAACAACCTGTGGATTACCAATTTTGGCGTAGAAAAACCCATTTCTGTTTTAAAAGAAGATGGAACATGGAAAAGTTTTAACTACAAAGATGCCATAAATTACAAATATATTACCAATATTATTATTACGCAAGATGGCACAAAATGGTGTATTTTGCCAAGAGGAGAAGGATTGTTTGCCTTTCACAACAACGGAACGATTGATAATGAAGACGATGACCTTTTATACAAATTTCAAAATAAAGACAAAGATGGCGCATTGCTTTCCAATACTATTTATGCAATTGCTGAAGACAGAGATGGTGTAATTTGGCTTGGCACAAGCGAAGGAATTGTGGTTTACTACAATCCTGGTAATATTTTCAATAACCGCAATTATTTTAATGCATCTCAAATAATTATTGAGGTAAATGGAGAGCCAAAACATTTGTTAAAAACGGAGCTTGTGCAAACTATTGAAGTTGACGGTGCTAACCAAAAATGGATAGGAACCGAAAAATCAGGGGTTTTTGTAGTTTCACCTGATGGAACAAAAGAAATAGCGCATTATACAGCTGAAAATAGCCCTTTACTTTCCAATAGCATTTCAAAGATAAAAATAGACAAAGAATCTGGAGTTGTTTATATTGCAACTAGCAAAGGTTTAATGAGTTACAAAGGAAAAGCAACCGAACCAGATACTTATTTCAATGATGTGTACGTATATCCAAATCCAGTAAGAGAAACTTATGATGGAGATATTGTTATTAAAGGACTTATAGAAAATACAAACGTAAAAATAACCGATATTGCTGGAAATTTTGTATATGAAACAACTTCTCTGGGTGGTCAAGCTCTATGGAATGGAAAAACACTTCAGGGCGAGCGCGTAAAAACAGGCGTTTATCTTGTATTTCTCTCAAACGAAGATGGAACTAAAACGTTTGTTACTAAATTACTTTTCATCAATTAATTTGTAGCAAACTATATGGTTTTTAATTATTTAAAACAATTTCTAGCCGAACAGAAAACTTTCTTGCTTTTTGTATTCGCTGCCTCTTTGCTTTTTGCCGGATTAATTTTGTTTGGAAATTACTACAACATGCCTTGTGATAGCGCCAAAGATAGTATTCTAATTTTTTTTCATTGGTTGGTATTAAGTCTGGGTTATTTTTCAATTGTCTATTTATTAGCACTGAACAAATATATTTTTGGCTTGCTATTTCCTACACTAAATATTATTTTTGCCGGATTAATTTTTTATGTAATTCAACTCGACATTTCCGTTAATGCAACTTTAATAGAATTGATTGTGAATACAGATTTTGAAGAAAGTCTAGGCATTTTATCGCTAAAATTAATCGTATATTTATGTTTAATATTTTCATTATCAATACTTTTTACCTTTTATCGATTTAAGAAAATAAAATCAAACTATCTACAATTGCATTTGCTATTAATTATTCTATTTGCATTAATTCCATTTTTAGTAAATAAAATAAGACATGATACTATTGCTCAACGAATTCCGTTTTCAATTTACAAATCGATAATTGAGTATGTAGATGAGCAAAAACTATTAAAACTAAAAAGGAAAGAAATAAGTCAAAATTCTGTTTGTAAAGAAGATACACTTACTGTTGTTCTAGTTTTGGGCGAAGCTCTTAGAGCAGACCACTTGAGTTTAAATGGTTATAAAAGAAAGACTAATCCCAATTTAGAGCAGAAAAATGTACTTTCATATACCAAAATATTTTCGGAATGGACCCATACCAACAAAAGCATTCCTCACCTGCTTACGCGCGCCGATAGTAGCAACCACGCACCAGCATACAACGAGCAATCCGTTGTAAGTATTTTCAAAAAATGCAATTTTAAAACCTTTTGGCTTGGGAATCAAGAAACAGGAAATTCATTTTCGTTTATTGCTAATGAATGTGATATTTCATTCATTAATAGACCTTTACATACTGTTTATAATTTCACAAAAAAGCTAGATGGCGAGTTACTTCCAAAATACGAAGAATACACAAAACAATCTAATGCACTGAAATTCATAATAGTACATTTAATCGGGAGCCATTGGTACTATCCAGCTCACTACCCTTCTGAATTCGAGATATTTAAGCCTTCAATAAAAGGAAAAACTTTTTCGCAAGATGATAGTTCAAAACTTGTAAATGCCTACGACAATACGGTTATTTACACAGATTATATTGTAAATCAATTAATTACCAAAATAGAAACACAAAATTCATGTCTATTATTTATATCAGACCATGGTGAACTTTTAGGAGAAAACAACAAATGGCTTCATGCGCAAGATACGAAATACGAAAAAAATCCGGCATTTTTTATGTGGTTTTCTGAAAAATTCAAACAAAAAAATTCAGAAAAAATAAAAAATGCAGAACTATCAAAAAATAATCACTGGCGAACAGATTTTTTATTTCACTCATTATTAGATATTTCTAGCATTGAAAATCCAGTTATAAATCAAAATCTATCAATTTTTGGAAACAAAAACTCAGAAAAAAATAATTAAACTGTTAAAAAATAAATTCTATGCTAATCTATTTCTAGTCTGATAGTTAAAACAGATTCAAAATTTTTATTCTTAAATATTCAAAACAAATTTTACAAAAACGTATTTTTATTATACTTTTGCCCAGTTTTTTGGAAAAAGAAAAATGGTGTTTTTATTGAAAAACAAGTACAGAAAAAACACAAAAAATAAAAAATTGAACTAAAAATTATGACAGGAACTTATTCAGAAGATAGCATAAGAACCCTTGATTGGAAGGAACATATACGAAAACGTCCGGGAATGTATATTGGTAAATTAGGCGATGGCTCAAGTGCCGACGATGGAATTTACATACTCATCAAAGAAGCTCTCGACAACTCAATTGACGAATACATGATGGGCTTTGGGAAACGTATTGACTTGACTATCACTGAAAAAGAAGTAGTTATCAGAGACTACGGACGTGGTATTCCGCTTGGAAAAGTAAAAGACGTATCGTCGAAAATGAATACCGGCGCAAAGTACGATTCAAAAGTTTTTAAAAAATCAGTAGGATTAAACGGTGTAGGTATAAAAGCAGTGAATGCTTTATCGCAACATTTTGCAATTCAAGCATATAGAGAAGGACAAACAAAACTAATAGAGTACAGCAAAGGCAACATCATCAACGACCCTGAAGTTTTCGGCACAACCGAAAGCAACGGCACTATGATACGTTTCACACCCGATGAAGAAACCTTTGGAAAATACCTATTTACTTTTGAATATGTAGAAAATCTGCTTAAAAATTATGTGTATTTAAATTCTGGACTTTCTATCTATTTCAACAAAGAACGTTTTTTCTCAAAAAATGGACTGCTTGATTTATTGAGCGATAGCATGGACCAAGAAGGTATTTACTCGCCTATTCATCTGATAGGTGAAGACATAGAAATTGCTCTCACTCACACCAATCAGTATGGCGAAGAATATTATAGTTTTGTAAATGGGCAACATACAACGCAAGGCGGAACTCATTTGCTGGCTTTTAGAGAAGTTTTGGTAAAAACAATACGCGATTTTTTCAAAAAAGATTACGATGTTGCTGATATTAGAACTGGAATTGTAGCGGCAATTAGTATAAAAGTGGAAGAACCTGTTTTTGAATCGCAAACAAAAACGAAACTGGGTTCAAAAAATATGACTCCCGATGGCATTTCGGTGCGCAATTTCATCATGGATTTTCTAGGAAAAATGCTCGATGATTACTTGCACAAACACCCTGATGTAGCTAAAAATATGCAAGCAAAAATTCTAGAATCGGAAAAAGAACGCAAAGCCATTTCCGGAATTCAAAAATTAGCGCGCGACAGAGCAAAAAAAGTAAGCTTGCATAACAAAAAACTTAGAGACTGTCGGATTCATTACAATACAAACCTCGAAGACAAAGAGAAAAGTACCATATTTATTACTGAGGGCGACTCAGCAAGCGGTTCGATTACAAAATCTCGCGATGTTAAAACCCAAGCAGTATTTAGTTTAAAAGGTAAACCATTGAATACCTTTGGATTAACAAAAAAGGTAATTTACGAAAACGAAGAATTTAATTTGCTTCAAGCTGCATTGAATATTGAAGAAGGTATTGAAAATCTGCGTTATAAAAAAATAGTAATTGCAACCGATGCCGACGTTGATGGAATGCACATTCGACTTTTGCTTATAACATTCTTCTTGAAATTTTTTCCGGAAGTAATTAAGCAACGCTATTTGTATATACTTCAAACTCCGTTATTTAGAGTTCGAAATAAGAATAAAACAATTTATTGCTACTCAGAAGAAGAAAAAGTAAATGCAGTAAATGAGTTAAAAAATAAACCAGAAATAACTCGTTTTAAAGGTCTTGGAGAAATTTCACCCGATGAATTTAAGCATTTCATAGGCGAAAATATTCGTTTAGAACCTGTTATCCTCAATAAAGAAACGTCAATAACCGAAATGTTAAGTTTTTATATGGGAAAAAATACCCCCGAACGACAAGATTTTATAATCGAAAACTTAAAAGTAGAGGAAGACGTGATTGAAGAAGTTTAAGAAAAAATAATATGATTACTAATAATTATTTTATTTTCAATAATTTATCATTTTAAAAGCCTAAAAAAATAAATAAATAAAAAAAAGATGTAACATTTAATTGAATATATCGTTATATTTTGTATATTTATAGGTGTATTTGGACTTAGCGTTTAATATAAAAAAAAACATACGTATGGCAAAAATATATACAATTTTATTACTATTCACTTTTGCCCTTTTAGTAGAAATGAATGTTTATGGGCAAATAGCAAAAAAAAACAATTCGGTTACTAAAACTGAAGCAATTGATATAGCTGATTTTGAAATGAAAGTATTTCCAAACCCGGTAAAATCGGGCGAATATGTTTCAATCGAATTTGCCAACTTTAATTCCGAAAAAGAAGTTTCAATTTCGATAATTAACATTATTGGAAAACAACTACTTAATTTAGAAATAGATACAGCAAATTTCAAATTACAAGTGGCAAAAGAAAAATTTCCGGCAGGAATTTATATTTTAAAAGCCAAACAAGAAAATAAAATAAGAACTGTTCGGCTAAATATTATAAACTAACACAATTAAGTAAAAAATAAAAAGGTTGTAACGAAATTTCAAAAAAAAATGAAATCGTTACAACCTTTTTTATGTTGAAAGAAAATCTAATCGAGCTTTACTCCTTCAAACATTCTCCACATATTGTCGTGTGGCAGAGGTGCCACAATTTCAATAGGTTGCTTGCTCACAGGGTGTACAAACCCGATAGAACGTGCGTGGAGATTGATACCTCCGTCGGTATTTGAACGTTCGTAACCGTATTTCAAATCGCCACGAATTGGGCTTTTAATGAAAGCCAACTGAGCACGGATTTGGTGATGACGTCCGGTGTGAAGCTCAATTTCGAGTAAAAAATAATTCTTAGACGCGCCAATTAAGTTGTAAGCCAAGCTCGCTTTTTTAGCACCATCTTTCTCACTATTAGCTACATACGACTTATTCTGATTCTGATTTCTACGAATATAATTTACTAACGTGCCTGAATCGGCTTCCGGTTTATTTTTTACAATTGCCCAATAAATTTTCTTAACCGTTTTTTCTTTGAACATTTCGTTTAAGCGTACGAGTGCCTTACTCGTGCGAGCAAAAAGAACAACTCCCGAAACCGGCTGGTCTATTCGATGTACAACACCTAAAAATACATCACCTTTTTTATCGTATTTTGCTTTTATATAAGCTTTTACCTTATTTTCGAGCGGTTGATCTTCTGGATTTTCAGACTGAACTATTTCACCAATTTCTTTATTTATGGCAATAATATGATTGTCTTCGTAAATAACCTGCATATTAAATTTGTTTAATTGTTTTATAAAAATATAAATATAATCAAAAGAAATAATCAAATTTTATATCAAATTTTCTCAAGGATACAATTTATATTTTGTAAAAACAAAATGTTTAAATTTGAAAAAATAAAATTTAACGCTGCAAAATTACATAAAGTTTTTTTTAGAAAAAATAAATCTGCAAAAACAAATATTTTAAATGAATTTTGCTAATTTTGTAAGTTGAATAAAAAGAAATATTAGTATCAAATTTTAAAAGAAATAATTCGCAAAAAAGTAAGCTCAAATAAATAGAATTATTTTTTCAAAATACTAAATATAAGTCAGTTATACTATTTAAAATTGATAATAGAACACAACAAATGAACTTGAAAAAAGCAATAAAATACAGTTTTATTTTCATGCTAGCTGGCATTTCATGTACACGAACAACATGCCCCGAAGAGTTAGCAGATTTTGATGCAAAAGCCATTTATAGCTTCCATAAAAATTATTTTCCAGAAAATAAAGAAAAAGTAAATAGCAATTTCAGCATTTATTTAGACTATTCGAGTGGCATGAAAATAGCATTTGAAAAAAAAGAAAACACCGATTTTTATTTTCTTTTTATCAATTCGCTTAAAATCTCAGAACCTAATTTTTATGCAGTGGAAAGTGATTCTGTTAAAAAAATAGAAAGTTCGACAAAAAGCGAGCTTTATAAACGGATAAAAGACATAAAATCTTATAATAAAATAAATGCACCTTTAGATTTAGCAATACAACAAATAGTAGCTCAAAATACTGAAAGTGTGTTTATTACAGATGGCGAACTGTGGAAAAACGAAGAACGAGACGACCCTTGGGCAAGAGAAGAATTTGGTAAATGGCTAAAAAAAGGAAATACGATTGAAATTTATGCAACAGATTTTACCGAAAAAGGAAAAGAAAAACACGTATTTTATATGTTTTTTATCCCCAAAAAAATAGTCAACAGCAAAAATAATGTTGTTTCCGAATTTCAATTCTATTTAGACAAGTCGTTGGAATCAAAGAACTTAAAATACACAAAATTTTCTTTTTCCAACTCTGGCTATAATCTAGTACAAGAATATTCAAATTCATCGGCAGGAGTAAATGAAAACGCAGAATTTGCGCCCGAAACCTACATAAATGCACTCGAAACTTCTAATTTTGAGTACATTGAATTATTTTTGCCTTGGCGCGATATGCACGAATATATTGGCAAAGCTTATAACGAAAAAACAGGAAAAGAAATAAAAGGCGGTGAAGCTTTATTGAGCAAATTATTCTTAGAAATAAATAACTTAGCATTTTATAAAATTGAAGAAATAGGAATAAAAGTGTATGATATTAACAGTGATTTTTTAAAATTTTGCGATTGTAAACGCTGTGCAATGGGCGCAAAACCTAGGTTTGAACTCGATGCAAACGGAAATAAGCTATTAGATGAAGAAAATTTACCCGTATTAAAATCGTATGGAGAAGAAGGTTGCTATGATGATAACGGAAAATTAATTAAAGATACCGTTTTTAAAGCAACCAAAAACTTAAAAGAGATTAAAAATCTTCTTGTTCTGGACGAAGATGCGTTTAAAAACAACTTAGAACATGAAGGAAGAGGCGAAATTATGATAAAACTTTTTCCTGAATTGCCGGAAGAATTTTTGAATGTGGAATGCGGGAATTTTCATAGAATAGATGTTTATTTGAAAAAAGTTTCTACTCAAGTAAGCAATCCTAATTTAGAAAAATTTATTTGGGACGGAATTCAGTTGCAGAAAAATAGGTCGATTTACAACAGTATAATTGGCGCAATAAACGATGCAAATCCGGAAGGAACAGTCATTTATACATTTTATTTGCGAACACAAGGATTAGAATAAGCCTCACTTAAGAACATCGATAGAAGGTAGCGTAAAATAAAAAACGCTTCCTTCTCCCGATTTGCTTTTTACTAAAAGCTCACCACCGTTTTTTTCGACAAATTCTTTGCAAAGTATTAAACCTAAACCAGTTCCAGACTCATTGTCGGTACCTAAAGTGCTTGTATTTTTGTCAATTTTAAAAATATCTTCCATAGCCGCCTCGCTAATTCCGACTCCAGTATCAATTACCGAAATCCTTAAAAATCCTTCTTTTTGGCAATTTTCGACCATTACTTCGACTTTTCCTGAAGAAGGAGTAAACTTTATTGCATTGGAAATTAGGTTTCTAACAACAGTTCTTACCATGTTGGTATCTGCAAAAGACATAAATTGAACATTTTCAGGATAATTCAAATCTACATTTTTTTTGATCGCTGTTTTTTTGAGTAACTCAGCTTCCGAAACAATCAATTTAATTAAATCAATTGATTCAGGATTCCAATGAAGTCTTCCGGTTTGTGAGCGTGACCAATTCAATAAGTTTTCAAGTAAATTATAGCCTTGGGTAGAAGATTCATTAATCCAACCCAAAATTTTCTTAACTTTATTTTTAGAATAATTATCGAAATCTTCAAGTAATAACTCACTAAAACCCATTATGTTATTAAATGGATTTTTCAAATCGTGTGCTATTATTGAAAAAAATTTGTCTTTGGAAATATTGGTTTCTTTTAAATTATTTTCTGACAATTCAAGAGCTATAATTGCTTTTTTACGCTGTGTAATGTTCTTTAAAATAGCTATATAATTGATTTGCTCAAATTCGCCAGTGCGAATTGAACTCAACGAAAACTCTACAAAAATAGGTTCTTCCTTTTTTGAAAGAAGAGAAACCTCAATATCTTTAGCAATTCCGGTTAAATAAGTCTTTTTGAAGGCATTAATTATTTTGTGTCGTTCACCAGATTCGATAAAACTAAACGCGGACTTTCCAATAATTTCTTGCTTATTTGGTTCGTCTATTAGTTCGAGAATTTCGTCGTTGCAATCAGTTATTGTTCCGTATTCATCTGTAATTATAATGGCATCAGGTGATTGTGCAAAAATCTTTTCTAAAGCATCTTTAGAATTCTTTAAAATAATTTCATTATTTTTAAGCTCTTCGTTCGAGGTTTTAAGCTCTTCGTTTTTGCAAATAATTTCTTCCTGTTGCTTAGCTAATGTCAATTCAGCAATTTTACGTTTGGTAATATTTATTATAACTCCTTGAAAATAAATAGCTTTTCCAATTTTATCAAAAATAATATGTCCTTCGTCCTTTATCCAAATTACCTGCTTATTTTTATTTAAAATTCGATACGAAACGGACAAAAATGGATCAGTAATACTCACATTTCGTTTTTTTGAAATCACTTTTTCTAAATCTTCTGCCAGAATTAACGATTCAAAAAATCCTTTTCCCGATATAAATTCGTTGAGTTCGTAGCCCGAAATGTCTTTCATTTTAGGGCTCATATAATTGATACTAAATATGTTGTAACTAGCAGACAAATAAGTTGCCATGGGCAGGTTTTCAACTAAATTTCTGAATTTCATTTCACTTTCTTCAATTTTGAGAATAAAATCATGTTTTTCATTGATATTCAGAACGCTATAAGCAACACCAATAATATTCTGATTTTCTTCGTCAAAAATAGGCAAGTATAAAAATTCTGCCCAATACAATGTATTTGAATCTTCAATAAACCAGCCTTCTTTTACAATTTTTTCGCCATTTAAAGCTTTTAGAATATTAATTTTAAAATCTTGCATTTTGTGAGTAGGCATATATTTCAAAATATTATTGCCTTTTCTCAAATCTATTCCATGAAATTTTTTAAAATATTCTTTAGTTAATTTATTGAATGATTGTATTTTAAACCGAGCATCAACAAAATGAAACAATCGTTGCGAACTATCAAACATTGCTTTCAAATTGGCTTTATTCTTAATAAGTCTCTGCTCGTCGAGTTTTCGTTTATTAATATCTAATATACTGATAAATACACCAATAACTTTTTCATTATCGTTTTTAACAGGAGAAAATTGTAGCTCAAACCATTTTTTTGATTTGCGAATTTTCAATTCAGTTTCGATTGAAGAAATTTTTCCGGAAAAAGTAGCTTGGATATTTTTTGCTATTTTTTTGTCTGCCGAAATAAAAAATTCGAGTAAATCGTTTTTGTTGCTCTGATTTCCTAAAATTTCTGAGGCTAAAATCTCAAGCTTTTGATTGTTATCAACAAGCTTTAAATACTTGTTAATCAACATAAAAGCGTGAGAAGTATTATCAAAAATTGCTTTGTGCTTTAAGTCCGAATTAATTAATGTTTGTTCCTTTTTTTTATGCTGTGTAATATTGCGAGCTACCATTAAAACCGTATTTTGGTCGGTAGGAATCATTTTTGCATCGTACCAAATTAATGACCGATTTATTTCAATATTATATAAAAATGTAGTCGTTTTATTTTTTTCAAGGGTACTTTCAATTGATTTTAAAAAAATTTTTGCTTCTTTAGGAGGTAAAACATCTTGTACATTTTTACCAATAATATCTTGTAATGGCTTATAAATCAAATTGTTTTTAGGCTCAGACATTTGCAAGTAATTGCCATTGCAGTCAAAAACTATAACTACATCATCAATGTGCTCAAAGATAGAAAGTTGTTTAGAAATGCTTCTATTCAATTCTTTTAATTGGTTGTTTTCTTCTTTGAGAAGTTCTAGTTGCTTAATTAATTCATATTCAGTCATTTTATTTCATTATTCATAGCATTATAAACCAAATGCAGAAAGTACATAATAAAAAATATAATCAAAATAAAAAAGTTTGAAATTTTGTATAAAATTTAATATATATTTTCAATTTTTTTTATAAAAAAGTTGAAAATTTATACTTTTATTGGCACCGAAAATATAAAAGAACTTCCTAACTTTAAAGTGCTTTCGACCCAAATCTTACCTCCATTTCTTTCAACAAACTCTTTACAAAGAATTAGTCCTAAGCCAGTTCCAGTTTCATTATTTGTACCAAGTGTTGATTTATTAGAGTCAATTTTAAACAAATTTTGAATGTCTTGCTCTTTAATTCCTACACCTGTGTCATTAATTTCCAAATGCACAAATTCATCAACTTGATGTGCTAAAATTTTAATAGTTCCGCCTTCGCCTGTAAATTTAATTGCATTTGAGATTAAATTACGCAATATAGTGGTAATCATATTCATATCAGCAAAAATTTCAGTTTTTACTTTCACTTCTGAAATAAATTTAATGCCTTTTTTGGCTGCACTTCCTTCTAATAATTTCAAACTCTCGCTAATAACTTGGCTTACATCAAAATTAAATGGGATAAAACTAATAGTACCAGTTTGTGCTCTCGACCACTCTAATAAATTGGATAACAGATTATAAGCAGATTTAGAAGCTTCATTTATCAATTTATAAAAATGGTCGGCTTTATCTTCTGTAATATGCTGTTTTTGAGTAAGTAACAGTTCTGAAAACCCCATAATTGTATTGAAAGGGTTTCGTAAATCATGTGCCAAAATTGAAAAAAATTTATCTTTTGTGGAATTTAATTCTTGCAGTTTTTGCTCACTTTCCCTCAAAGATTGTTCAATTTTTTTTCGCTCGAAAATTTCTTTTTCGAGTAAAATATTTTGGTCGTTAAGTTCTTTTTTTTGTTTGTCGAGCTTTAAAAAAATCTCAACTTTACTGAGTAAAACTTCTGGATTGAAAGGTTTTGTAATAAAATCGACAGCACCTGCTCTGTAACCTTTGAAAACATGAAACTCATCTGAAAAAACAGCCGAAAGAAAAATTACAGGTAAAAACTTGCTCTTTTCTTCGCTGCGAATAAATTCGGCAAGTTCATAACCGTCCATATCAGGCATTTGAACGTCTAAGATAGCTAAAGCAAAATCATGATTTAAAATGGCAATTAACGCATCATTTCCGTTCGATGCTTTTACCAATTCTACCTCTTCCAAAACTTGTAACACCTGCTCAAGTGCATACAAATTAGCCGATTTGTCATCTACAATTAAAACTTTTTGTCTATTTTGCATTAAAAAAAACTTTTGTTTTAAATTTTTTGTTTAGTAAAGATTTTTCATTTTCTGATTCTAACAAATCGAAAAAAAACTTTTCTTCTAAAACAACAAAAACCTTATAACTTTAAGTAAGAAAATAATTTTAAATTGAATTTTTTAATTTATTTTAATCAATAATTTACTTATAATATTAAGTAAAAAAGTACATAACAAGCTAATTAACAAGAAATAAAAAAAATTTCAAACACAATTTCTTTCATTTTCATCTACTTCAGAATATCGAATTTTTAAAAAATCTAAATTAAATCTTTTTTTACCAAAAAAAAAATAATATTTACAGAATCTTATATTTTATTTACTCAGTAAAAAACTAAGATATTTTAAAAGTATTAAGATATTGATTTATTGTACTTTAAATAAGGTATCCTAAAGTAAATTTTGTTTTAATTTTCTTCAGATTGTAATATAAAACAATGTAAGAACATCTCCAAAATGTACTCCAAATTTTTTAGTTATCAAAATAATTCGCAAATTTACCCCATTATATAAAAAATATACAATAAGAAAAAAAATTAAGTTATGAACAAAACATTTTTTAATAATTTAATAGTGAGCTTCTTAGTAAGTTTCCTATTTATCAATACAAGCCTCCTTGCACAAGACAGAGAAATAAAATTTGCACATGAGAATTTCGATGCTATTTTAGCACAAGCAAAAAAAGAAAACAAGTTAATTTTTATGGATTGTTGGGCAACTTGGTGGCGTCCGTGTATTCAAATGGCAAATACGGCATTTAAAGATAATACTGTTGCCGATTATTACAACTCAACCTTTGTAAATGCTAAGTTTGATATGGAAAAAGGCGAAGGCATCGATTTGAAAAACAAGTATAATGTTAACGTTTTTCCTACTTTATTATTCCTCGATGGCGATGGAAACGTGGTGCACCGTTCAGCTGGTGGACGCGATGCTGCAGGAATTATTGCCCTCGGAAAAGTGGCATTAAACCCTGAAGAACGTTTTTCTGCTATCAAAGAAAAATATGAAGCTAACAAAACAGATGGCACGGCTGTTTTAAAGTATTTACATGCTTTACGAGAAGCCTATGTGCCTTATAATGAGGTTTCTAATTCATATTTTGCAATATTAAAAGAAGCAGATTATTTAAAAGAAGAAAACTGGCAGTTAATCGTAAATTTTGTTGAAGATTATTCAATTCCCGTATTTAAATATCTGGTAAAAAACAAAGATGTTTTTTCAGAAAAATTTGGAAAAAAAGCCGTTGAAAATAAAATAGAACAAGTTTATTTTCAATCGCAAGCAACTTTTTTAAGAAGAAATATAGACGAAGTTGCCTATAATAAAAATAAGGAGTTAATTCTGGCAGAAAATTGCGACCTTGCAAAAAGAGCTATAAAAACAACAGATGTGTATTTTTATCAAGTGAAGCAAGATTGGGCAAATTTTGTAGCTACTGCAGATGAGTTAATTACAAAGATGAATTATAGTGATGCTTCAAGAATTAATTCTTTCGGATGGACTGCTTTTCAACAAATTAACGACAACGAATTGCTTAAAAAAGCTATTAAATGGATGGAAATAGCGGTTAAATTTGACGCAAATGCAGCTTACTTCGATACTATGGCAAACTTATATTTCAAAACAGGTAACAAAGAGAAAGCTATCCAAGCTGAAGAAAAAGCTATTGAACTAGCTAAAAATCAAGGAGAAACAATTCAAGAGTATGAAAATACTTTAAAGAAATTTAAAGAATAAATTGTATCAGAACCAAAGCTTTGCCATAGTTTAAAACTTTGGCAAAGCTGTTTCGCAATAATGAATATTAAAAATTTGTTAGACAAATAAAAAGCTTATACTAAAATTTCAAATTTACCCAATTACATTTTAATACCCATTACTAAAATATCATCGATTTGTTCATTATCGCCTTGCCAATTCATTAATGTTTCGTCAAGAATAAGAGCTTGTAAACTAAGTGGTTTATCAAAATTCGCCAAAAGTAAATCTTTAAATGCTTTCATTTTAAATTTTTTATTGAAAGTTCCCCCGAATTGGTCGGCATAACCATCTGAAAACATGTAAAATACATCTCCTTTTTTAAACTGAACACTGTGATTTGTAAAATTTTTCTTGTCTCTGTCAGAAATACCAACAGGCATTCTATCTGCTTTAAATTCAATTAGTTCTCTTCCACCTTCGGAGTCAATATTAAACCTGCACAAAAGCAAAGGATTGAAAGCTCCTGCAAACTGAATCTCCATTTTTGGTATATCGATAACACACAAACTCATGTCCATTCCGTCTTTCGCTTCATTAAGTTTTCCGGTTTGGTGAAGTGACTCTATAAGCTTTTCGCGTAACTGTCCTAATATTTCAGATGCAATTTCAACTTGCTGTTTTCCAACAATTTCGTTTAAAAATGAAATACCTAACATACTCAAAAATGCTCCAGGAACTCCGTGTCCGGTACAATCAGCTGCTGTAACTATCAGTTTATCATTGCGTTTGCTCATCCAATAAAAATCGCCACTTACAATATTTTGAGGTTTGTACAAAATAAAATGCTCGGCTACCATTTTATTTATGATTTCGACTGGAGGCAATATGGCATTTTGAATGCGTTGAGCATAAGTTATAGAATCCATTATTGCCATTCTACTAGCCTCAGAAATATCCCTCTCCTGCTCCAATGCATCACGTTGAGCCAGAATTTCTTCTTGTTGTTGCTTCAATTCTTCGTTTTTCTCCAAAATATACTCTTGTTGAAGCTTCAATTCTTCGTTTTTATCTAAAATTTCTTGCTGACTAAGCTTCAATTCCTCATTTTTCTTTACAATTGCTTCTTTTTGCTGCACAACTTCCTTAGTTCTGAGCACAACTTTCACTTCCAATTCGTTTTTATCTCGGTAAACATCTCTTAATTGCAGTAAAAAATAAGAAATCAACACAAATATGAAAAACAGCAAGGCAAAAAACCAAGTTGTTTTCCAAAAAGGTCTATCGATATGTATTTGAATAAATTTTCCGGTTTTATTCCATTTTCCATCGTTATTTGCTGCAAAAACTTTAAATGTATAAGTTCCGGGCGATAAATTTGTATAAGAAGCAAATCGCCTATTTTCAACTATAATTGTATCTTTATCAAAACCTTGTAAAAAGTAAGCGTATTTATTTTGAAGCGAATTGACATACTCTATTCCAACAAATTCAAATGTAAATGTGTTTTGAGAATATGCTAAGTCAATGTGTCGTTTTTCAAAAATTGAAGTATCAAGTTCAATCGTTTTATTAAATACTAAGAAATTAGTTATCAATACATTAGGCTCATTTGGATTGTCTGCAATATCTGACGAATAAAAGGCATTAAACCCTGACTGCCCGCCAAAAAGTATTTGCCCATCGGAAGTTCTAAGAGATGCCCCAACCATAAATTCGTTAGATTGTAAGCCATCGGTAACATCATAATTTCGAGAAGTTTTCCGGTATTTGTTGAAACAAGTTAAGCCTCTATTAGTCGAAATCCAAATATTCTTTTTTTCATCTTCTACCAAACACATCATTACAGGATTTGGAATGTTGTATTTAAAATAATCGTACTTTTTAAATTTATTTTTTTTCGGCAAAAATTTACTTAATGTTCCACGTGTTGCAACCCAAATAGTGTCTTCGCTGTCCTGAATAATCGAATAAATTCGGTCAATTTCTTCGGGCTTTGAATTTTTGTGTAGAAAGCTATAATGAGTAAATTTAGATAAGTTTTCAGATATTTTATTCAATCCGTTATCGCGTGTACCTACCCAAAAATTGGAATTTTTATCTTGAATAATACACGAAATATCGTTGCCGCTAATGCTGTTTGCATGAGCTTCGTTGTGCATAAAAACTTTAAATTCGAGCTTTCCGGTTTTATCAAATTGCTCTAAATCAGCTACGCATAAGCCTCCGCCAAGTGTTCCAACCCACAAACGTTGCTTCGAATCAACAAAAATAGACCAAACGGAATTGTTGCTCAAGGTTGAATTTTCGATATTAAAATTCCTGAATTTCAATGTTTTATAATTAAACATATCCAAGCCGGAAGCATCTGTGCCTAACCAAAGTCTGCCTTTTGCATCTTGAGTGATGGCTCTAATGTGAAGGTCTGAAACTGAATTAGTTGAATATTTTAAAGGAGGAAAATGTGCAAACGTATGATGTTTTCTGTTCCAAAGTTCCAAACCAGCATCTACGGTTCCTATCCAAACATTGGAGTCTTTGTCTTGAAAAAAACACCGTATTCTGTTTGAAGCAACACTTTTAGTGTCAAATGGCACATTTCGTATGGTTTTGAAATGCTTAGCGGGTCTGTTCCATTTATTTACACCACCTAGCGAAGTGCCAACCCAAAGTATCTTTTGTTTGTCGATATAAAGTGAAGCAATGTCGCTAGAGTTTAAGCCTTGGGGATTGAAAATACTACTCTTAAAAACCTCAAAATCATTGCTTTTAGGTCTAAAATGATTCAGTCCATCTTTTGTTCCTACCCAAAGAGTGGTGTCAAAATCGAGGGCTAAAGTTGTAACTTTATTTGAACTAAGTGCGTTTTTGGTGTCCGTTTCGGCATGAAATGAAATCAGAGTTTTCTTTTTCAAATTGTATTTTCCCAATCCATTATCGGTTGCAATCCAAAGCAAACTATCGCCTTGCAGTAAAATATCGGAAATTTTTAAGCTCAAAAATGCCTCTAAACTTAAATTAAACTCAAATGGTTTCGATTTGTGTGTATTGATATCGATAGTGCAAATTCCAAAATTGGTAGCAATCCACATTTGAGCATTTTTACCTTCTTTTATTTTTACAATGTCGTTGCTAATAATTGAAGTTTGACTAAAAGCATCGAAACGAAAATTTACAAATTTTGTTTTAACTTTTCCATTTTCGAGAGATTTCCGTTCTATTTTTGAGATTCCTTCAGCCGTTCCTACCCAAATGTTGCCATTTTTGTCGCCTTGTATTGTACGTATATCATTGTTTATAAGCGAATTTTGATTTTTGTCGTCGGCTTTGAAGTGTGTAAATTTTTGATTGAGATAATTGTAAACCGAAATTCCGCCTCCTTTATGCCCTACCCAAATTTCTTTTTGTTTTGAAGCATAGATACAGGTTATAGAATTATCGCCCAACGAATTAGAATCATTAGGGTTTGTTCTGAACACTTCAACTTTGTAGCCATCGAACTTGTTCAACCCATCTAAACTAGCAAACCACATGTAGCCATATTCATCTCTAATAATATGATAAACAGAACTTTGCGATAAACCTTCCAACAAAGAAATATATTCAAACTTGGGACTATTCTGTGATAAAACAGTAAAGCTTGAAAGTAAAAGTAAATAAAAAATTAATATCTTTTTTAATTGCAACATTAAATTTTTGGGTTTTCTGAATAGAATTAATTTTTCACAAAATAACTATTTTTTTTGATAACAAAAGAATTTATTTGTAAAAAAGGCAGATTAAGAATGAAAAATGAAGTTTTGGTGTTAAAATATACGCTGGCTCTATCTTAGCTCTATCTTAGCTCAATAAAAGTGCTATAAATGTGCGTATAGAGGTGTGTTTTTTGCGGTTCTGGTGGTGGTGTTTTTATTACAGTAGAGTTTCACTGAGAAGGTAGAAAGAGTCACAGAGTTAATAATCTCTGTGGAACTCAACTGCAAAGCGAAAAAGGGCGTGGCGCGAATAA
>DZBP01000283.1 GCA_022729915.1 Draconibacterium orientale
AATTGGAAAAAAAGATAAATGAGTTTGCAGGAAACAGTCAGTTTAGCGAAAAACCCGAAGACAAAAAAATGTGGCGAAACAAATCGGAAGAATACAAAATGTATGTGACACAATTGAATAAATTGATTAAATAAAAAGGGTTATAAATTGATGAGGCTTTCTAAAAACTCAACTTTGCCAAAGTTTTAAACTTTGGCAAAGTTAATAATCAATTAATTACAAAGCTGATTTATCTATTTTGTTTTTTTAAGCAAACCTTTTTTTTATAAAAGGTTTCATGTATAGATGAAACTTTCTGCTTTTTTCATAAAAGTTTCATGTATGAATGAAACTTTTCACTTTTTTAATAAAAGTTTCATGTATGAATGAAACTTTTTGTTATATTTGCAAAACTTTCATGTATAAATGAAATATTCTGTTGTATCCTTTAAAAATTTAGAAAATTATGAGTAACGAGTTAATTCACAGAGCCAATTACATCAATAAAATAAGCCCTTTCATTGATAAAAATTTGATAAAAGTAATTGTTGGGCAACGCCGAGTTGGGAAAAGTTACTTGCTGTTACAATTAATGGAATATATTAAAAATCAGAATAATAACGCAAATATTATTTACATAGACAAAGAAAAATTTGAATTTGACACTTTGCAAAATTATAAAGATTTAATTCAATACTGCGAAACAAAAATTACGGAACAATCGAAAAATTATATTTTTATTGACGAAATTCAAGATATTGAGCAGTTTGAAAAAGCGTTGCGTCATTTTTACTCGCTTGCGCACATCGATATTTATTGCACCGGAAGCAATGCCAAATTACTTTCCGGCGAACTGGCTACTTATCTAAGTGGCAGATACATAGAGTTTAAAGTGTATAGTTTGTCGTATTTAGAGTTTTTGCAATTTCACAAACTCGAAAACAATTTAGAAAGTTTGGAAAGCTATATGCAAATTGGAGGATTGCCTTTTTTGATTAATTTGAATGGAAATAAAGAGGTACATTTCGAATATTTAAACAATATTTTTTCGACTATTATTTACAAAGATGTAATAACTCGATATAAAATTAGAAATCATTTTTTCCTAGAAAATTTGGTTAAATTTATAGCTCGAAATACAGGAAATTTAATTTCAGCAAAAAAAATTAGCGATTACCTTAAATCGCAAAATATTAAAATGTCGCCACAAATAGTGCTAGATTATTTACAGTATTTAGAAAACGCGTTTTTGGTTTTTAAAGTAAAACGTACCGATTTATCTGGGAAAAAAATATTTGAAATGGGTGAAAAATATTATTTTGAAGACATAGGCATTAAAAATGCACTTTCGGGTGAAAATCATTTTGAAATAAATCAAGTAATTGAAAATGTGATTTATATAAATTTGAAGATAGCCGGATACGAAGTTACTGTTGGGTCTTTTGAAAACAAAGAAATTGATTTTATTTGCCAAAAGCAAGGCAAAAAGCTCTATATACAAGCCGCTTACCTTTTGCCTGATGCAAAAGTAAGAGAACGTGAATTTGGCAATTTGCTGCAAATTAACGACAATTACCGAAAAATAGTCGTTTCGCTCGATAAATTTGCACCACACGACTACAATGGAATTGAGCATTTTTATTTACCGGATTTTTTAACTCAAATAGAAAATTTTAGTTAATTAAGAATTATGAATTAGGAATTAAGAATTAGGAAATAAGAATTAGGAAATAAGAATTAAGAATTAGGAATTAGGAATTATTTTTTTTATTTTTAGCAATTTAACAATTTAACAATTTAACAATTTAACAATTTAGCAATTTAACAATAGAAACCATTTAACCCATGAAAAAACTCATTCTCATAATCACATTAATTTCCTTGTTTGCAGACACTTATGCACAATACGGGACACCTTTGGCTTACCGAAAAAAGCAACACGACGAAATGATGCTCAAAGGCAAGCAAAAGAGCGACAGCGCACTGTATTTCGATGCTTACGACAAATTCCGCAAAGCCGAATACTGGGCAAACACCGAAAAAGAAAAAATAGCCGCAGCCGATGGCATGGAAAAAGCCATAAAAGACATTAAAAAACAGAAACAACTGACGGATAGTTTGCTTATTGTATCTCAAAAAGCTCTTGCTCGTGCCGACGAAATGCAACGCAAAGTAGAAACTGCTATGTTCGACAAAGCAGTAAAAGAACGCAACAAAGAGTGGAAGGGATATGCAAATTATGATTGGAAATCGGCAAGTCTAGTAGAAACAAAAAAAGGCAAAGCCATTTTAGAAAAGATAGACAGCCTCGACCTTTCAAACAATGCTTTGCTGAGAATTCCACGCGAAGTAAGCGAGTGTAAAAACTTAAAACACCTCAATTTAAGCAGCAATAATTTAGAAAATCTGTCTAACGAAATCGGAAACTTAACAAATTTGACTTCTTTGGATTTAGGTTGGAATAGAAATTTAACCAGCCTACCCGCCGAAATAGGAAACTTAAAGAATTTGACTTCTTTGGTTTTACGAACGAATAATTTAACCAACCTACCCGCCAAAATAGGAAACTTAAAGAATTTGACATCTTTAAATTTATGGAATAATAAATTAACCAACCTACCCACCGAGATAGGAAATTTAGCGAACTTGACTTTTTTGAATTTAAATCTAAATAAAAATTTGAATTTAGAATCTGTTTTTGATGCTTTTGCAAAATATAAAAAAAGCATAATAATTTCAACTTCGGAATACAATAGAAATTCAGATACTTCAAAATTATTAATAGCTATTCCAGAACAAAATAGTTTTCCTGATAAAATAAGCAATTTAAGAAATTTAACTTTCTTGGATTTAAGTGGCAGTAATTTAACTAGTGTTCCTTCTGAAATAGGAAATTTAACAAATTTGGTTTCTTTGAGTTTATGGGGTAATAATTTAAACAGCTTACCACCTGAAATAGGAAACTTAACAAATTTGGCTTCTTTGGATTTACGTGGTAATAATTTAAACAGCTTACCACCTGAAATAGGAAACTTAACAAATTTGATTTCTTTGGATTTAGGAGGTGGTCGCTTATTGACTCAAAATCAATTAACTAACTTGCCCATTGAAATAGGGAAACTAAGCAATTTAACACGTTTGGATATTACTAATAATTTAATACTTTCGCTGCCTTTAGAACTAAAAACTTTTCTACAAAAATTAGAAAAATTCGAAGGTGATTTTCCATTGGAAGGATATTATAATTCTGAATTAATAACAGAGTTAGATTGGAGTGAAATGAAATTAAAAAGTATTCCACTTAAAATTTTAAGCTTAAAGAATTTAAAAAAAATAAATATTAAGTACAATTCAATTTTATCACTACCCTTAGAACTAAAACCTTTTTTTGAAAAATTAGAAAAATTTGAAGGTGATTTTCCTTTGGAATACTATTTTAATTCTGATTTGATTACAGAATTAGATTGGCGT
>DZBP01000082.1:0-10883 GCA_022729915.1 Draconibacterium orientale
TATCTTTAAATACAACAAATCTGTAATTCTTAGGATGTATTCCTTTTTTCATTTTAATTGTTTTTTTAATATCAAAATTGCAATTTGAGCCGCAAAAGTATTCATTTTTCATAAACTACAAAAACATTTTTTTGTTTTAGTGTAAGTTTTTTTAGATTATTTTTTATTTGTATGATTATAAACAATTTATAAAATAAAAAAATATTAAAATTATTTTTGTTTCTTATTAAATTTTAACCTTTCTTTCGAAAATAGTTTCAAAATATCCATTGCATATCAATTTATTTAATTAAAAAGCACCTTTTTTGATAAAAGATATAATTTTGATAATCAACGAATAAGGACAAACTTAAAAAAATTAAGATTCTTTAGTTTGTACACTTCAATTTTAAGTACTATGTTTCTTAAAATTTAGAAAATTGAAATAAAATCATATTTAATTGTATATCAGTAATTTAAACTACAATTTATAAAAGCATATTCACTAAAAAAATTAAATAAAACGATGAATAATTTCGAATATCAAAATCCGGTAAAAATTGTTTTTGGAAAAGGACAAATAGCCAAAATTAAAGAATTAATTCCAGCCGATGCCAACATTTTAATTACATGTGGTGGCGGAAGTATAAAGCAAAATGGCGTTTATAATCAAGTAGTTGCAGCACTTGAAGGATTTAAATTTCAAGAATTTTGGGGAATTGAGCCCAATCCAAAGTACGAAACCTTAATGAAAGCTGTTGAAATAGTTAGAAATGAAAACATTACATTTCTGCTTTCGGTAGGAGGTGGCTCAGTGCTCGATGGCACAAAATTTATAGCCAATGCAAGTCTTGCTCCCAAAGGTGAAGAATGGAACATATTGAAAGGCAAATACATACCAACTAATGGAGTTGCTTTGGCTTCTGTACTTACTTTGCCGGCTACAGGCTCAGAAATGAACGCAGGTGCTGTAATTACTCGCCTCGAAACAAAAGAAAAACTTGCTTTTCACTCACTTTTTTCGTATCCGAAATTTTCGGTGCTCGACCCCGAAACTACTTTTAGCCTTTCGCAAACGCAACGTGCTAATGGTGTGGTAGATGCGTTTGTTCATGTTATTGAACAATATTTGACGTATCCGGTTAATTCACCAATTCAGGACAGATTTGCTGAAAGTATTTTGCGCACGTTAATTGACGAAGCTAACGTATATTGTTCTGATAATGAATATAATACAGCTGCTAACGTTATGTGGGCTTCTACAGTTGCTCTTAATGGATTAATAGCTGTTGGGGTGGTAACTGACTGGGCTACACACGTTATTGGGCACGAAATAACGATGCTTCATGGAGTTGACCATGGTCGCACATTGGCAATTATTTTGCCTTCGCTTCTAAAAGTACAAAAAGAGCAAAAAAGGGAAAAACTTATTGGATTTGCAAAACATGTTTGGCATATTTGCGAAGGTTCTGAAGACGAAAAAATAGCTCAAGCCATTGATAAAACCGAAAACTTTTTCCGTAGTTTGGGTGTAATGACCAAATTGAGCGAATACAATATTCCACAAACAACTATCAATGAGATTACTACACGTTTAAACGATAGAGGTTGGAGAGCTTTGGGCGAGAGAAAAGACATTACGCCTGCTAAAATAGAAGAAATTTTAACGCTTGCTTTCTAAAAATAACAATTTGATAATAAGATACTTATTAATTTTGTCTAGTGTGTTAGAGTTAAGGTGTAATTGGTTTAAATTTAGTCAATTAACATCAATATTTTAATTGAAAGCAAAACGCTTGACCAAATTTTGAATGCTTTGCTAACGTTTTGAAAAAACTTAGCAAAGCAAAATAAGCACCAGTGCTATTTTAATTTGAGCAAACATTTTTATAATCAAATAATTTTAAGCACTTGGTAAATATACAATTAAATTTGGTTCACTACTTATCAAAAGCTTACTATTCAATTAAAAACATGTTTTTAAATAGCACTCGTTTTTTTATCGAAAGAAAAGAATTATTTACTTTTGTAAAATTTTTCATGAAAAATATCACTAAATTTAATTAACAAATATGAATAAAATAGTAGCAATTATCTTATTTGCAGTTATTTTTGCCTCGTGCAACAATTCAACTGAACCAAAAACAAAAGACAATATGAACAATCCGCTTTTGGCTAATTACACAACTCCTTACGAAGTGCCTCCATTTGAACAAATAAAAAAAGAACATTACAAGCCCGCTTTTTTAAAAGCAATGGAACAACAAAATACTGAAATTGAAGCAATTATCAACAACAAAGAGAAGGCTAATTTCGAAAACACCATTGCAGCTTTTGATATTTCGGGTTTGCGTTTAAAAAATATTGGCAACACATTTTTCAATCTTTTGAGCACCAACAGCGATGAAGAAATGCAAAATATTGCCAAAGAAATTTCACCTCTTTTGTCGAAACATAGCGACGATATTATGCTCAATGCTAAGCTTTTTGCACGAATAAAAACTGTTTTCGAACAAAAAGAAAGCTTAAAATTAACGGTTGAACAAAATCAAGTTTTAACCGAAATTTATAAATCGTTTGCTCGTGGTGGTGCCAATCTTGATGCCGAAAAACAAGCTCGTATGCGCGAAATTAATGAAAAACTTACAGGTCTTTCATTGCAATTTGGCGAAAATTTATTAGCCGAAAACAATAATTTTGAACTTGTTATCGACAAAAAAGAAGACCTTGCAGGATTACCCGAATCGGTAATTGCAACTGCTGCCGAAACTGCCAAAGAAAAAGGACAAGAAGGAAAGTGGATTTTTACTTTGCACAAGCCTAGTTCAATGCCTTTCTTAGAATTTGCTGAAAATCGTGCACTTCGCGAAAAAATGTTCAATGCGTATGCCAACATGGGCAACAACAACGACAAATTCGACAACAAAAAAATTGTAAACGAAATCGTAAATTTAAGAATAGAAAAAGCACGTTTGTTCGATTTTCCTAGCTATGCGCACTATACGCTCGACGATAGAATGGCTAAAACGCCAGAAAACGTTTTCGGTTTGCTCGACAAAGTTTGGGAGCCTGCGCTAAAAGCATCGAAAAAAGACGCTGCTGATTTTCAAAAAATGATTGATAAAGAAGGTGGTAAATTTAAACTTGCTGCATGGGATTGGAATTATTATGCTGCCAAATTGAAAAAAGAAAAATACAGCATCGATTCAGAAAAAGTAAAAGAGTATTTTTCGCTCGACAATGCTAAAAACGGACTTTTTACTGTTGTGAACAAATTGTGGGGACTTAAAATGGTGGAACGCAAAGACATACCAACTTACCACGAAGACGCAATTGCTTACGAAGTTCAAGAAGCTGACGGCTCGCATGTAGGTATTATTTACATGGATTTTTATGTACGTCCGAGTAAAAAATCAGGTGCATGGATGACCAATTTCAGAGAACAATACACCAAAGACGGAAAACGTGTTGCTCCGGTTATTTCGATTGTTTTGAATTTCCCAAAACCAGTTGGCGATAATCCGGTATTACTTACTTTTGACGAAGTTACTACGCTTTTCCACGAATTTGGACATGCTCTACATGGATTACTTTCAAATACAACATATTACACGCTTTCAGGAACAAATGTTGCTCGCGATTTTGTGGAACTTCCTTCGCAAATAATGGAAAACTGGGCTACTGAACCAGAAGTACTAAAAACGTATGCAAAACACTACAAAACCGGCGAAATTATTCCTGACGACATGATAAAAAAATTGGAAGAAAGTGGTAATTTCAATCAAGGTTTTGCGGCTGTTGAATATCTTGCGGCTTCGTATTTAGATTTGGCTTGGCACATGTTACCCGAAAATGGTGATTTTGATGTAGTTAAGTTTGAAAACGAACAATTATCGGTTCGTAAATTGATGCCCGAAATTATTTCGAGATACAAAACTACTTACTTTGCACATATTTTTAGCGGCGGTTATGCAACGGGTTATTACAGTTACATTTGGGCTGAAGTACTTGATGCTGATGCTTTTAATGCTTTCAAAGAAACCAGTTTGTTCGACCAAAAAACAGCTCAAGCGTTCAGAAAAAATATTCTCGAAAAAGGCGGAACTGAAGACCAAATGGAACTTTACAAGCGTTTTAGAGGTGCTGAACCAAAAACAGAGCCATTATTGAAACGTAAAGGATTTATTTAACCTTAAAATCCGCAAGTCATCGCATCAATCTAAATGCTTGCTAATAACATACTTGTATGCTTTTTTGCTAATAATTGGTACGATTACTATCAGCTAATTGAACAAAAATTGCGAATTTTAAGCAACTCTAAATTTTCCACAAATACTAAAAAAGTAGCGAAATTCAATTTGCTACTTTTTTTTTTGATATTTAAAGTGAAATAAAGCTTTTTCAAAATGTAAGATACTGTTAAATTTCCTGCGGCATAGTTTATTGCTGCAATTTACGAATGAATTAAATTAACATAACAAAAATCAAACTGTTTTTAAATTTATTTTAGCAAATAAAATTTTGCATCTGTACTTAGATAACTTAATTTTGCAAAATATTTAAAAATTCAATAAAAGACTATTTCTAAGCAAAAAATAGAATCTGTTTCAATCGAATTGAATCAAATTCAATGAAAAAACGCAAAAAAAGTTTGCAAAATAGAAAAACGATAAAATGAAAAGACAAGTTGATTTTCTGGTTATTGGCTCAGGAGTAGCCGGCATGAGTTATGCTCTGAAAGTAGCTGAATTTGGCAAAGTTTGCCTCATTGCAAAAAACAGCCTTACCGATACCAACACTCGAATGGCTCAAGGAGGCATTGCAGCAGTAACTTACAGCCCCGATTCGTTCAAAAAACACATTGAAGATACCATGATAGCGGGTGGAAATCTCTCGAACCGTGAAGTAGTTGAAATGGTAGTACGAGAAGGTTCTGCCCAAATACAACAGCTAATTAACTGGGGAACAAAGTTTGACAAAAACAAAGAAGGCAAATACGATTTGGCACGCGAAGGCGGACATTCTGAGCATAGAATTTTGCATCACAAAGACAAAACTGGGGAAGAAATTCAACGTGCTCTGACCGAAAGGGTTTTGGAACACCCTAACATAGAGGTACTTGAACATCATTTCGCTATCGAAATCATCACTCAACATCATCTTGGAAAAGAAGTTTTTAGAAAAGATACTAATATTGAATGCTATGGTACGTATGTTTTAAACTTGAATAACCACAACATTTACACGGTTTTAGCTCGTACCACTTTTATTGCGACTGGCGGAATTGGAAATATTTATCAATCTACAACCAATCCCGAAATATCGACAGGCGATGGTATTGCAATGGTTTACAGAGCCAAAGGCAAAGTAACCGACATGGAATTTATACAATTTCACCCAACGGCGCTTTACAATCCCGAAGAAAGACCGTCTTTTTTGATAACTGAAGCCATGCGAGGTTCTGGCGCCGTTTTGCGCAACCAAAGAGGCGAAAAGTTTATGAACCGATACGACGAACGAGGCTCACTAGCACCGCGCGACATTGTTGCTCGTGCCATTGACAACGAAATGAAAATTTCAGGCGACGAGTTTGTTTATCTCGACGCCACAAAAATTCCTGAAGAAGAATTAAAAAATCACTTTCCAAATATTTACGCAAAGTGTTTGTCGCTTAGAATTGATATTTCAAAAGATTACATTCCGGTTTTGCCAGCTGTTCACTATTTATGCGGTGGAATAGAAGTAGATACGCACGCACGAACTAGCATAAAGCATTTGTATGCTGCGGGCGAAAGCTCCGCTACCGGACTTCACGGTGCTAACCGTTTAGCTTCTAATTCGCTGATTGAAGCCGTTGTATATGCCGACAGAGCTGCAAAACACGCTATTCATTCTTTCAAAACAATCGAATTTAATACGCAAGTACCATCTTGGAACGATGAAGGGACTACTCACCCCGAAGAGATTATTCTTATAACTCAAGAATTCAAAGAGTTACGTGCTATTATGAGTAATTACGTAGGCATTGTTCGCTCAGATATTCGGCTAAAACGCGCACTCGATAGACTAAATATTATTTACAAAGAAACCGAAACACTTTTTAAAAGTTCGGTAGTAAGCAGAGAAATTTGCGAACTCAGGAATGCTATCAATATTGCATATTTAATAATAAAAATGGCACAACAACGCAAAGAAAACATCGGGCTTCACTATTCAATTAGCAGCGAAAATAATAAGGCATAAACAAAATTGAGCTTCAAAAACAAGATATTTTAATTTTGAAGCTCAATTTTTAGATTATTCATCAATTAATTCTCGTTGATTTCCTAATTTTTTGAGTAAAATATTCTTAAATTTTTTCTCGGCAGCATACAGTTTTACCACTTTCTTAATAGGAATTACTTTTTTGAATTTTTCGTGATATTCTATATCCAATTGAGCAAGTTGTAGTTGCGTATTTAAAATAGTGTTCGCCATATCATTCATTTCTTTATCAGCCAAATTTTCGTTCAAATTAATCTCTTTCATGGTTTTTGAAATTGATTTTTGAAGCTTAAAACGCTTAGCATCATACTCATTATAAACAGGCCAAAACGTTTGGGCTTCGTTTGGAGTAAGAGCTAATTGCTGTGAGATAAAAGCAATTTTTTGACTCTGAATTTTCTCTCTCTGAGTTTCTAAATTTCCATTATTTTGAGCAGAAGCAAAAGTGCTAATTGCGATAAAAAAACAAAAAACTATATATTTTTTTAAATTATTCATGGTATTTTATTTTAATATTTTGATGTATCTGTTAAAAATTAATATTCTACTATCTCAGAAAAACTTATATCTTCTTCAATTAAATAATCTATAATTGCATTTTGCTCAGCATCATCTTCTTCAATTACAGTTTCTTCAGCTAAAATCTCAACAATTTCATTTTCTGATAAACTCGAAAGTTCGTAATCTGTTGCAATAGAATCGGAAATTTGTTCTTGATTTGAAACAAATTTTTCATTTGGCGCAACGTTGTAAAAAGCAACTATTTTCCAAATTGTAAAAACAAAAGCAAAAGAAGCAGCAATGGCTAAATAAGGTTTAAGTTTTTGAATAACAGTAACTTTAGATTCATTTGTTTGCATTTTTAAGCTTAGCTTAGCTTCAAAGTCATCAAAATAATTTTGCGGCACATCAAACGGATTGCCTTCATTTTTAAGCTTTTCGAGTATGTTTTCTTCTATTTTCATAAGATTGGAATTGCTTACTGTTCTTTTTAAAAATTAGACTCAAAAATAAGAAAAAGGTTTAATTGTTTTTCAAAAAATCTTCTACTTTTTTTACTGCATGATGATAACTCGCTTTCAAAGCTCCTACCGAAGTGTCTAATATTTCTGACATTTCGTCATATTGCATTTCGTCAAAATATTTCATATTAAACACAATTCGCTGTTTTTCAGGCAATTCAAGTATTGCTTTTTGAAGTTTCATTTGGATTTCGCTTCCCGAAAAATAGACATCGCTTTCAAGCGTATTTTTCAAATATTCTTCCACACTGGTGAAAGAAATAACTATTTTTTTCTTTTTTTGGTTCAAAAATGTAATAGCTTCATTGGTAGCAATTCGATAAATCCATGTAAAAAGTTTCGATTCGCCTCTAAATTCGGGCAAAGATTTCCAAATTTTGACAAACGTATTTTGAGCCACATCATCAGCATCGTCGTGTGAAATCACAATTTTACGAATGTGCCAATAAATTTGCTTTTTGTATTTTTTTAGAACCAATCCAAAGGCAAATTCCTTTTTTAATGGTTGTTGAAAAAGTTCAAGAAGCTCTATATCAGAATATTCAATCATTTTGAGAAATATACGTTTTTCTACTTTTTAAAATAAAAAAACAAACTTTTGTTGCTTATTTTACTAAGAATGAAAAATTGTTTGAATAATTTACTGTTTATCGTGTCAATTTCTATACCAAAAACGAAATGAATTCATTTTGAGAAATAATTTTAAAAGCGTACTTTTGAAAACTTTTAGTGTTTTTTTTTGAAAAATAAAGAAAAAGTAAAATACATACTATTACAAATAAAAAAATAAAATATATGAAGACTAATTATATTTTTTTAGCTATTTTTTTTCTTTCCGTAAAATTTGCCTTTTCACAAACTGAATTTATAAATTCTTTTGAAGAGAAGACCTTACGCTTTGATTATTATATTGGTGGAAACAAAGATACAAGCATTGTTTTTTTTAAAGAACTCAAGCAAGAACCTTTCTGGGGAGGCTCGCAAATTAACTTGATTGATACGTTCAATTTAGGCGAATATCAAGTACAAGTTTTCGATTCATTAAAAAATAATTTGTTGTATTCACGTGGTTTTTCGTCTCTTTTTCAAGAATGGCAAACTACTGGTGAGGCAACTAAAATGAATAAATCTTTTGCAGAAACAGTAATTATTCCGTATCCAAAAAATACCATAAAACTTAAATTACTTAGACGATTAAAAAATCAAAAGTTTGTAGGAATGTACGAAATTTATATAAATCCGAAAAACTATTTTATCTCAAAAGAAAGCGCACAAAATTACAACGTACTTCAAATTTCCGGAAAACATAAACCTTCGCAAAGTCTTGATATTGCGATTATTCCTGAAGGCTATACGCAAAACGAAATGGAAAAATTCAGACAAGATGCAAAGCGATTTATGAACTATACCTTTGAAGTTGAGCCTTTCTCAAAATACAAAAACTACATTAATTTTATGCTTATTGAAGCTCCTTCATTGGAATCAGGTACAGATATTCCTGGAACTTCGGTTTGGAAGCAAACCCTTTTAAACAGCCACTTTTACACATTCGACATCGAAAGATATCTAACTTCACCCGATGTTCACAAAATTAGAGATGTAGCTTCTTTAGTACCTTATGATCAGATATTTATACTTGTAAATACTGCCAAATATGGCGGTAGTGGCATTTTTAACTCTTACAATATTTGCACCTCAGACCATAGTCAGTCGCGCGAAGTTTTCACGCACGAATTTGGACATGGATTTGCTGCACTTGCCGATGAATATTTTGATTCTGAGGTAGCTTACGAGGATATGTACGATTTTTCAGTAGAAATTTACAATAAAAACATAACTACATTGGTAGATTTCGATAAAAAATGGAAAAATATGCTCGATAAAAATACCCCAATTCCAACTCCAAATACTGCCGAATTTAATAAGAAAATTGGTGTTTTTGAAGGTGGAGGTTACGTTGCAAAAGGCATTTATAGACCTACTTGGGATTGCAAAATGAAATCCAATGCTACGAATGAATTTTGCCCGGTTTGTAAAAGAGCAATTTCCGAACTTTTAGATTTTTATACGAAATAAAAATTATAAAATTTTAAGTAAAATATTTCGAACATTAAATTAATATATTAAATTGAAAAAGAATTTATTTTTATCTCTATTATCAGCTCTTTTGCTCACGTTTCCATTTGTGAGTAATATTACTGGTTTTATTTTATTTGTTGGTTTTTTACCTCTTTTCTTTATCGAAAAGTATTTTTTTGAGCAAAAAAACAACTTCAAGCCCATTGTTTTTTTTAACTATGCATACTTTACTTTTGCATTGTGGAATTTATTTACGCTCTGGTGGACAGTAAATTCGGCTTGGTTTTCGATTTTACCACCCGTTTTGCTCAATTCATTTTTTATGGCGTTAGTGTTTTTGGTTTTCCATATTGCACATCGAAATTTACCCGAAAAATTTGCTTTTTCTACGCTGGTTTTCTTTTGGTTAGCTTTTGAGTATTTGCATTTTAACTGGTTCTTAGCTTTTCCATGGCTCACTTTGGGCAATGCATTTTCTAACGATTTGTATGCAATTCAATGGTACGAATTTAGTGGTGTTTTAGGAGGAAGTTTTTGGATTTTACTTGTTAATGTTCTTATTTTTAAAATGTTAAGACTTTGGCTGAAATTTAGAACGCCTCGTGCTTTGCTTTTAGAAACTACGACATTATTTGTTCTTATTCTTATTCCTATCTTATTTTCTCAAAACCTAAAAAATAATTTCAACGAACAAGAAAAAACTATACAAATAGCTATTATTCAACCTAATATAGATTCATATACTGAAAAGTACAATGCGAATTTGCAAATAACCAATTTCAATAAAAATATAAAACTAATAAATGAAATCTCGCAACCGGTCGATTTTATTGTTGCTCCCGAAACCACCGTTTCTCGCGATTTAGAAATCATTTGGCAAGAAAATTACATTGAAAGCCAAAGTTTAACACAGCTTCGCAACCTTCTGAAAACTAGACCAACTACAAATATTGTACTTGGCGTAAATTCGTTTAGAAAAGCAAATAAAACACAACAAAACTTAGCAACTGTAAATTATGATAAAGGTTTAAATCTTTATTATGAGGCATTTAGCTCGGCAATTCAGTTAAATTTAGGAAATGTAATTCAAGACTACCACAAATCAAAATTTGTACTAGGAGTTGAAAAAATGCCTTTTGCCAATATCTTTCCATGGTTGGATAATTTGATGGTAGATTTTGGCGGAATTGTAGGCAGTTTGGCTAGCGACACAGAACGTAAAGTGCTAGTAAACAGTAAAAATTCAGCAAAAGTAGGTGTTCCAATTTGCTACGAAACGCTTTTTGGCGAATTTGTGGCTGAATTTGCAAAAAATGGTGCAAACATACTTTTTGTAATTACCAATGACGGTTGGTGGGGAAATACTCCGGGCTACAAGCAACACGCTAAACTTTCGCAACTTAGAGCCATCGAAAACAGAAGAAGCATTGCAAGAGCAGCAAATACGGGCATTTCGAGTTTTATTAATCCGCTTGGCGAAACTCTAATGGCAACGAATTACAACGAAGAAACGTCTATAATTCAAGCATTAAGCTTAAA
>DZBP01000082.1:10983-14048 GCA_022729915.1 Draconibacterium orientale
ATAATGCTTGCAACCATGTTTATTGATTTAGACCATTTGCTTGCAAATCCTATTTACGATGCCAATAGATGTAGTATTAATTTTCATTTACTCCATCAATATTGGGCTATTCCGATTTATGTGTTTTTGCTTTTTTTCAAGAAAACACGTATAGTTGCAATTGGTTTATTAATGCATATACTTACTGATTTACAAGACTGTATGTGGCAAAGATTTTAAATTTGAATCATTTCAGTAAATTAATCTGAAAAATGTATTAATTTTGTAAAAAAAATAAAATGAGATTAAGTACAAAATCAAAAAAATGAACAATAAGAATTGATAATAAAATGCGTTATACAAAAAAAAATACTAAAAAAATATTCCTTTTTTTTATAATTTCTAGTTTATTTGTTACGATTTGTTTTTCGCAAGGAACAGTTAAACCGAATCGACCAAAGCTAATTATAGGAATAATAATTGAGCAAATGCGTTATGATAATATTGAACGATATTGGGAAAAATACGAAAATGGTGGATTTAAAAAATTGTATAAAAATGGAATGGTTTATAACAATGCGCGTTACAACCACTTGTTTGTACAACAAGGAGTTAGCCATGCTACAATTTCAACGGGAACAACTCCCTCGTTTCACGGAATAATTGGAACAAATTGGTACGATATAAAAAAAAATTTACCGGTATATTGTGTGCAAGATGAAAAACCGTTCACAACAGGAAGCGAATCGTTTGAAGGTAAGCGTTCGGCACAATATTTAGAATCGACAACGCTAGGTGATGAAATTATTTTATCTACCTCGAAAAAATCAAAAGTGATAAGTATTTCAATGTCAGATTGTTCATCGATACTTTCAGTTGGAAATTTAGGAAAAGCTTTTTGGTTTGATGATAGAGCGGGTGCTTGGATTACTAACTCGCTATATATGACCAAATTGCCTCAATGGGTTAGTGATTTTAACAATGAGTTTTTACCGGATTTGTATTTAACTAAAACGTGGGAGACCGTTTTACCAATAGGAAAATATACTGAAAGTCAAGTAGATGACAGTAAATACGAACTTGGTTTTTTGAACGAATACAAAACATTTCCTTACGAATTAAGCAGATTGAATAAGCAAATGCGTGAATATTCGTTACTAAAAATGACTCCTTTTGCGAATTTATTTACCAAAGATTTTGTAATCAAAGCCATTCAATCCGAAGATTTAGGCAAAGATGAATATACCGACTTACTTTTAGTTAGTTTTTCGGCAACTCACGAAATAGGAAAACTTTTTGGACCCGAATCAATAGAAGTAGAAGATGCTTTTTTGCGTTTGGATAGAGATTTGGCACACTTGCTTATGTATCTCGACAGCTCGCTTGGAAGCGATAACTATTTGATTTACTTAACATCTAGCCATGGAAGTATGCAAACAAAAGCTTACATGGAAGATTTGGGTTTGCCGAGTGGATTTTTCAATCAAGGAACTGCTATTTCGCTCTTAAAAGCCTATTTGCGCAATAAATTTGGCAACGAGGCTTGGGTAAAAACCTATTCCAATCAGCAATTTTATTTAGATAGAGAATTAATTGAAACAAAAAAAATGTCATATAATACGATTGAAAAAGAGGCTGTTGAACTGCTTAAAGAGTTTACTGGAGTTGCTAATATTGTGCCTGCAAGTAAAATGCAAGACGAAGATTTTAATAAATACCCGCAAACTTATATTCAAAACTCTTACTATTATGGTCGGTCGGGTGATATTTTAATCAATTTACTGCCGGGGTGGACTGAAAATTTGAAAGAAAGAACCTACAATTCGTTTTATGAGTACGATGCACACGTGCCTTTAATTTGGTACGGTTGGAAAGTAAAGCCGCAATTTGTAAATAGAAGCGTAAACATGACCGATATAGCTCCAACTATTTCAACACTTCTAAATGTTTCGTCGCCAAGTGCTTGCACTGGAAAAGCATTGGAAGAATTTGATAAATTGAAGGAATAAATTGCTTTTTTTTAATACTACAGAGTCAAAATTTTTGAAACAGATTTTAAATAATTGCTCAAAAAAAATTACTTTTGCACAGATTTTTATTTGAACAAATCAAAATTAAACAAGTTTTTTTTGATTATTCTAAATTTAAATGAAAATAATTTTAAAAGAATATAATTAACTAAGAAACAGATTAATACAACATAAAACATGAACAAAGTAAGAGTACGATTTGCTCCAAGCCCCACAGGTCCTTTGCATATCGGAGGTGTTAGAACAGCACTTTTCAATTATTTATTTGCAAAAAAACATGGTGGTGATTTTTTACTTAGAATTGAAGACACAGACCAAAAACGATATGTAGAAGGTGCTGAAAACTACATACTTGAAGCTTTTGAATGGTGCGGATTGCCTTTTGATGAAAGTGTGAGAAAAGGCGGAAACTATGGTCCTTATCGACAATCGGAGCGCAAAGATATTTATGAAAAATACATCAAAGAATTGTTAGCTCTTGGGCATGCGTATTATGCTTTCGATACTGCTGAAGAGCTTGAAAATATGCGTGTTAGATTGCAAGAAGCAAAATCGGACATTCAGCTTTACAATGCAGAAACTCGCGGCGAAATGAAAAATTCGTTCACCATGCCGGCTGATGAAGTGGAAAAACTTTTAGCCAATGGCGAAAATTATGTAATTCGTTTCAAAATGCCAAATGACGAAATGCTTACTATTCACGACATTATACGTGGCGAAATTACGGTAAATACTAGGCTTTTGGACGATAAAGTACTTTTCAAATCTGACGGAATGCCTACTTATCATTTTGCAAATATTGTAGATGACCATTTAATGGAAATTTCGCACGTAATTAGAGGCGAGGAATGGTTGCCTTCGATGCCTTTGCATGTTTTGCTTTACCGAAGTTTTGGCTGGCAAGCACCACAATTTGCTCATCTTCCTCTGATTTTGAAACCCAAAGGCAATGGCAAATTGAGCAAAAGAGATGGCGACCAAATGGGATTTCCGGTGTTTCCTATTCAATGGAAAACTCCCGAAGGCGAAATCTATGCCGGTTATCGTGAAGACGGC
>DZBP01000284.1 GCA_022729915.1 Draconibacterium orientale
TTTCGCAAAGAAAGCACAAAAGTCACAAAAAAACTATATTGAGAACTCTTAACTTAACGACATTGTATTAAATAATTGAACCATTGAATAGCTAATTTATTCCGTTAATCTTTTCATTCTATCTTTCTATCATTAAATAATTGTTTAATTGAACATAAAAGTCTTTCTAACAAAAAGCATGATCATGACAATTATATATTGGTTCAAATATATATATATATTATAAAATAATAGATTTTAATGTAAAAATGCAGCTCGACAGAGCTGCATTTCTTATACTGTATGTTATGTTATGTTGTTTTTATAAAGATATTAAATAACAGTTCAGTTGAATGTTTTAGCTTCAATAACGGCTTGAATGGTTGTTGAAACATTTGACAAGAAGTTGTAACCTGTTTGTTGTTCAATATAATCTTCAGTTGTAAGATAATTTGTACAAGGAGTAGTTCCCAAATCTTGATTTGGCATATAAACACAATTACAGTTGTACCCGTAATAATTCTTGTAATATCATCACTTCCGACCGGTAAAATAACAATTATTTTCCAAACAGCTGTCGGCACATTTATTTTGCAATATTAATTTTTAATCAAAATATATTTATAAGACATTTAAGATTTGTAATTTGTGTAAGTTATCTTTTTAAATATTTAGGCACAATAAATATTTTGTTTTATATTTTTATTAATTTAAATTTTTATAAGACAATTATTTCATATATTACACCGATAATAATTAGTATTTTGTCTATTTTTAAACAATATAATCCGGCTGCATATTTAAAAAATTCAGTTTATTAATTTAGCTGATGAAATAAATAATTAAATTATTTTTAATGGAAGCATTGTCTTTTACATTTATTGATATATTTATAAGTGTGGTACTGGCAAGTATCATGTTTGGGCTTGGTTTATCGTTAACAATTGACAACTTCAAGAATATTGTTCTTTTTCCGCGAGCTTTTTTCATCGGACTAAGTTCTCAAATGATTGTATTGCCGGTTATTGCTTTTGTTTTATTATTATTTTCTAATCTCCCAGATGCTTTTAAGGTGGGAATAATGATATTGGCTGCTTGTCCGGGCGGTACTACTTCGGGTTTTGTAACTTTTTTGCTTAAAGGTAATGTTGCGTTATCTATTTCGCTAACTGCAGTTAACAGTTTGCTGACAATATTTACTATACCTGTAATTGTTAATTTTGCTCTAAGGTATTATATGCATCAAGACCAAGATTTTTATTTACCTGTAATTAGTACTGTTATTCAAATTTTTCTTGTAACCTTGTTGCCCGCATCTTTGGGTGTGTTGGTTCGTATACTTAAACCGGTTTTTACTCAAAAACTGCAAAATCCTTTAAAATATATATTAATAATATTGCTTGCAACTGTTTATTCAATTAAATTTTTTGCAGGTGTCAACCACGGAGGAACAGGAATAACTTTAAACGAAGCATTGATGATTATTCCTATAGCTTTTCTTTTTAATGCAATTTGTTTTTTCTTTAGTATTGCATTAGGTAAATTAACAAGTCTTGCAATTCGCGATGCTTTTACTGTTGCTATTGAATTATCGCTTCATAACACAACACTTGCTTTACTTATTGCAGGCACAATAATACGAAATCAGGAAATGGCCAAACCCGCTCTGGTTTATTCTATGTTTTCTTTTTGGACAGCTGTTTTGTTCGGAATAATTACAAAATATGTTTATAAAAAACAATTTAAGGAAGAACAAGCTCCAAAATAACACAATATGGTGCCCCGCCAAAATATGACAGAATGTTAAGAGTGAAAAATTATCTTTACTAAATTTAAAAATCAAAAAAAGTATAAATAAATAATTGCAACAAAACCAAATAATCAATAATATTGCACGCTTAAAAAGTAAATATTATGTTTGAATTTAAACAATTAGAAATAAAGCCGGAAGGAAGTGCAGTTAAAAGATTTTTAAAATCGCCTCAAACAATTAAAGCAATTATATTTTTTGTAATAGGGTCTACTATCGGTTTTTTATATTATTGGGCAAACGGTGTTTTGGACTTTAAACATATTTCCGATATAATGCTTGATACACTTGCCGGCGGATTTTTCGGGTTGTTTCTTGCAAACACTCCATGCGGAAGAGGTAAATGTTAGGGAGTTTTTTATGTTGATTAATCTTTCAACTACATTTATTATTTAATTATCAACTTCTCCGGATTCTGACGACAATCCCAAACAGTAAGGATAATTATTAATTCAGAAGTATATTCGTAGAACAAAATATATTCTTCTATGATTAAACCTTTAACAGATTCAATATCTGTCTTTGAATCTATTTCGGGTTGTTTAATTAAAAGAGACGTTTCTTTTTTTATTTTCTTATAAAGCTTTTTAGAATAGGAGGTGTTTTTATTTCTTACCGAGTAAAATTCAAGTATCTCAAAAAGTTTTATCTTAGCTCTATGTGTCCAAACTATTTTGCGTTTAACCATTTGTTAAATTCTTTATCTAATTCAATTTGTTCGGTGTAAAGTCCTTGTTCAACTTGTTTCTTAGATTCAATAATCTCATTACGTTGTTCTTGATTCACTAAAATTGTTTTTGTATTAGTTTTTGAATCAATAATTGTTTTCATCGCTTTTAAGAAAGAAATGTCGTCTATTTCGGCTATTCTGTGTATTAGTAGTTTCTTTAATTCTATTGCACTCATAATTATTTGAATATATTTAAGCAAAGATACGTTCTTTTCATAAAAACTAAAATTTGAATATTAATTTTATGAACTATTTATTCAAAAGCAATTTAAGTTTATTCTCCAATACTTCTTGTGTTTGCGCGTCTTTAAATATTATTACCGCCGATTTATTTTTGTTTTCTATAGTTATTATGCCCGAAGTCATTATTCTGTTTTCAATTTGAATTGATTTATTGTTTGATATTGAATTAAACATATCGGCAATTTCGGAGTATTCGCTTTCACTAACTGCAGATTGTTTTTCTTCTCCGCCCGAATATATGCCCGAAGAACTTTCATTCACTTTCACCGGAATATATTTTATGGTATTCTTTTTAATAACATAACTGTTTCCGCTTCCGTCGGAATAACTGTATACAATTTCTTTCATATTTCCGCAATTAGTTAATAACAGTATTAAGCCAAATATAAGCAATGTTTGTAATTGTTTCATGTGTTTATTTTTAATGTTTCGTCTAAACAAATCCACCTAATCCCCTTTGTAAAGTGGGAATTTTAGCTACATTATCTTTTTTTACTATTGTCTTTAATCTTTTGTCTAAATACTAAATACTTAATACTATTTCTCATTCAAAAAATCTGCAATGTCTTTTAATGTTTCGTATCTTTCTTTTATCGGCAACACGGCCCAGTCGTGAATCATTTTATCTTTCGATTTAAATTCTATTGTGGTTCCTGTAGCACTTTCAATTTTAGTTT
>DZBP01000285.1 GCA_022729915.1 Draconibacterium orientale
TAAATTGTTAAATTGTTAAATTGTTATTTTTTTATTCTAACATAAAAGATTAATTGATAATTCATAATTGATAATTCATAATTCATAATTCATAATTCATAATTGATAATTGATAATTCCTAATTCCTAATTCCTAATTCACAGTTCTATTTCGTTTAAGTCCAATAGCGTTGCTTTTGAAGCGGATTGTTCGGCTTCTTTTTTTGAGCGTCCTTCGCCAGTGCTGTATGTTTTTTTGTCGATGCTGACCATCGAGATAAAAAAGTTTTCTTGATAGGGGTCTTGGTCGGTGTAAAATTCGAGTTCTTTTTTTTGCTTTTGGCACCATTCGAGCAATTGGCTTTTGTAGTTCGTGTCCACAGCCACCAAATCGACCATATCAATGTGTCGTTTTAGAATTTTGCTAAGAATAAATTTTTGAGTACGATTGTATCCAATATCAAGGTAAATAGCACCTATTAACGCCTCAAATGCATCGCCATATAAATTTTTTTTGCCCAAAGTAGCTTGCGCTCTTGATTTTACGAGCTTGTCGATGCGCATTATGGTGGCTAAATTGCTCAGTTTTTCGCCATTTACTATTTTTGAGCGCGATTGAGTTAAGAAACCTTCGTCTTTGTCGGGGTAGTTTTTGAACAAATAGGCTGCAATAACAGAGCCAAGTACAGCATCGCCTAAGTATTCTAGGCGTTCGTTATTTATCACTCTGCCATCTACGGTTTTGGTAGATGCCGATTTATGAATAAATGCCTTTTCGTAATTGGATAAGTTACGAGGTAAAAAGTTAAGAATTTTAACTAATTGCAAGTAAAATTCTCGCTTTGATGATAATAGGTATGAAATGGCTAAAAAAAATCTAAGCATTGACGATTTTTGCTAGTTTTTAATTGTTTGTTCGATTAATAGATTCTGCAAATTATAAAAAATCTGAATAAATTAACCGAACAAACTATTTTTCATGTGGTTATATTTAAAAAAAATACGTAGTAATCTGCTAATTAGAACTTTCATTTTTTTTCGTCATTCAACAAATAATCAGCCAAAAACTGAATTATTATGCTTTGAACTTCTTGAAAACTAATGAAACGTTGTGTCCACCAAAACCAAAATTGTTGTTTAAGAAAGAGTTAATTTCTCGTTTTTTAGCAACATTTGGAGTTAAATCCAAGTTTGGATTAATTTGTGGGTCACGATTGTCTAAATTGATAGTAGGAGGCACTATACCACGTTCCATGGCACAAATACCGGCTATTGTTTCGATAGCTCCGGCAGCACCTAGTAAGTGTCCGGTCATAGATTTGGTCGAGTTGATGCTTAGTTTGTAAGCATGTTCGCCAAAAACTCGCTCGATAGCTTGAGTTTCAGCTAAGTCGCCAAGTGGAGTAGAAGTACCGTGAGTATTCACATGGTCGAGTTCTTCCGGTTTCATGTTGGCATCGGCAAGGGCAAGTGCCATAGCTCTTGCAGCACCGTCGCCTTCGGGGTGTGGAGCTGTAAGGTGATGGGCATCAGCTGTTAAAGCAGCGCCAACCATTTCGGCATAAATTTTAGCACCTCTTGCTTTTGCATGTTCGTACTCTTCGAGTATTAAAGCACCTGCACCGTCGCCCATTACAAAACCGTCTCTGCCCACATCAAAAGGACGTGAGCCACCTTTAGGGTTATCGTTGCGAGTAGAAATGGCTTTCATAGCATTAAAACCACCTACACCAGCCTCTGTAACAGCAGCTTCTGAACCTCCGGTAAGCACTACATCTACTTTACCAAAACGAATATAGTTAAAAGCATCGGCAATAGCATTTGTAGAAGAAGCACAGGCAGAAACAGTTGCATAGTTAGGACCTTTGAATCCGTATTTTATTGACAAATGTCCGGCAGCTATGTCGGCAATCATTTTTGGAATGAAAAAAGGAGAGAAACGAGGATTGAAATCTCCTTTTGCAAAATCTTTTACTTCTTCGGTGAACGAAAACAAACCGCCAATTCCTGAGCCCCAGATAATACCAGCTCTCTCTAAATTTATTTTTTCTAAATCTAAAGCAGAGTCTTTAATGGCTTCATCGGCTGCAACCATTGCATATTGAGCATAAGGGTCTAAGCGTTTTGAATCTTTTTTTGGCATAAAATTGTCGATGTTGAAATTTTTCAACTCGCATGCAAAAGTTGTTTTAAACTTTTCGGTATTAAAACCTACTATTGGTGCGGCACCACTTACGCCGTTTATTAAATTGTCCCAGTATTCTTGTACATTATTTCCTATCGGTGTCAGTGCACCAAGACCGGTAACAACTACGCGCCTCAATTCCATATTTTTAATTTAAAAGGTTATTTTTCAATTGAAAACAATAAAGCATACTGCAATAAATTTGATTTTTTTTTTTTAATCTATTCTTTTTTTGTATGCTTGCAAATTAATGAATAACGTTTATGCTATAAAATAAACTACCCGAAAGCGTTTGCATTCAGGTAGCATAATACTTTTCTGGAGTTTTAACTATAGAAAAGTACAATCGTTAGTTTATACGCGATTTGTTTTGTAAAATTAAGATCTTTCTTCTATGTATTTGATTGCATCAGCTACGGTACTAATTTTTTCTGCTTCATCATCTGGAATAGTGATGTTGAATTCTTTTTCAAACTCCATAATCAATTCTACTGTATCCAATGAATCAGCACCTAAATCGTTAGTAAAACTTGCATCAGCAACAACTTCGCTTTCATCAACACCTAATTTGTCAACAATAATAGATTTTACTCTTGTATTTACGTCAGACATAACTTCTAATTTTAAATTTTTATTTTAAACTATTTTAATATTTTATTTTTTCAGAGTGCAAAGAAATACATTTCATTTTTAATAAAAAAATTAATTACTACAATTTCGTATTAATTTTATTTCGCTTGCATAGTAAATCTACTGTTTTGATACTTGTTGTTATCTCTTTTTTGTTGATTTTTAATAGAATAACTTCTTTTTTCACAATTTGGAGATGTATTAGTTTCGTTGAAATAAATGTTAATTTATGCAAAAAAAATCATAATAAATTGGGATTTGTTCTAAAAATAGTAAAAAAAACAGATTGATTTTTGAACATATTTCGCTACTCTTAGGTTCTTCTACTTTTTTATTCTTAACCTAAGTTTGGTGTAAGAAACAAATAGAAAGAATCATAGTATCAATAAAGTAAGAAGTTTTATTTTTATTAAATTTATTCATTTATTAAGAGTAAGCTCGAAAATAAGGTTTTGTATAATAAACAGAATCTTATTTTTAAAATTTACACCTATGTAAAACGTGGTTTTGTTTTGACAGTTTTTACAACTTTGTGCGAGCAGCAAAGAAAGCTTGTGAAGTAGAACGCATCGAAAGCCACAGTTTTCAATACCAAAACTGCCAACAATGTGCATTGGTAGCAGCCAAAGATAGTTGGTTT
>DZBP01000083.1 GCA_022729915.1 Draconibacterium orientale
TAAGGACCTTCTTTAGCAACGCCTAAGTAAGCCGCTTGGTCGTCGGTCATTTGAGTTAATTTAACTCCAATATGAGCCAAGTGAAGGCGTGCAACCTCTTCGTCTAATTTTTTCGACAAACGATAAACGCCTACTTCGTGGTTGTTTTGCCACAAATCTAATTGAGCTAACGTTTGGTTAGTGAACGAATTACTCATTACAAACGAAGAGTGTCCGGTAGCGCAACCTAAATTCACCAATCTTCCTTCAGCTAACAAAATAATTGAGTGTCCGTCAGGAAAATGATATTGGTCAACTTGCGGTTTGATGTTTTCTTTTTGAATACCAGGGAATTGGTCAAGTTTATCTACTTGAATTTCGTTGTCGAAGTGTCCAATGTTGCAAACAATGGCTTTGTCTTTCATTTTAGCCATGTGTTCGATGGTGATAACGTCTTTGTTGCCGGTAGTTGTTACATAAATATCTCCTTCGGCAAGAGCTTCTTCAACAGTGGTAACTTCAAAACCTTCCATTGCAGCTTGTAAAGCACAAATTGGGTCTATTTCGGTAACAATTACGCGTGAGCCGTAACCTTTCATCGATTTTGCAGAACCTTTTCCTACGTCGCCGTAGCCACAAACTACTACTATTTTTCCGGCAAGCATAATGTCGGTAGCGCGTTTTATACCATCGGCAAGCGATTCTCTGCAACCATAAAGGTTATCGAATTTCGATTTTGTAACCGAGTCGTTTACGTTAATAGCTGGGAAAGTCAATTCGCCTTTTTCCATTAATTGGTACAAACGGTGAACTCCAGTAGTAGTTTCTTCTGAAACGCCTTTTACATTCGCCGAAATTTTGCTCCATTTAGTTGGGTTTTTAGACAAAGAATCTTTCAATTGTGCTAAAAATATTTTGTATTCGTGCGAAGCATTTGGATTTGGAATTAAAAGCGCAGCATCTTTTTCAGCTTTTGCTCCAGTCAAAACCATCATGGTTGCATCGCCGCCATCGTCCACGATTAAGTCGGGTCCACTGCCATCGGGCCAAGTAAGAGCGCGCTCAGTGCACCACCAGTATTCTTCTAAGCTTTCGCCTTTCCAAGCAAAAACTGGAACTCCCGCTTTGGCAATGGCAGCAGCAGCGTGGTCTTGGGTTGAGAAAATATTGCAACTAGCCCAACGTACATCTGCGCCTAATTCTACTAATGTTTCAATCAAAACAGCAGTTTGAATGGTCATGTGAAGTGAGCCAGTTATTTTAGCTCCTTTCAATGGTTTGTTGGCAAATTTAGTACGAAGCGAAACCAAACCCGGCATTTCGTGTTCGGCAAGTTGTATTTCTTTGCGTCCCCAGTCGGCTAAGTTAATGTCAGCCACTTTGTAAGGTACGTTGTCATCTAGTAATGATTGCATATTTTTAAACGAAATTTATATTGTTTTTTTGTTGATTGAATTCAATTTTTTCAATGAAAAATAGTTTGCAAAAGTAATCTTTTAAAATGAGTTTTGAAAATACTTTAACATTTTTGTTGTAATAGTTCTAAATTGTTGAATAGTTTAGTGAATGAATAACATGATGTAAAAAAAATGCAAGCGAGTAAAATTTAAAAATTAAAAATGTCGATTGATTAAAAAAAAGCTGGCAATAAGTTGTAATGCGCAAAATAGACTTGTAGTTTCAATTTGTTTGCGTATCTTTGCATAAGTTAATTGGTTTAATATGGATTTAAAAATTCTATAAAATGAAAATTATAAGCGCAAAAACAGAAACAATAGTAGATACGCCTCATAAAGTAGATGTTCGCAAACTGTATGACCACGACAGTGCTCAAGCAATGCACATTACATTGCAAGTAGGAGAAGCCTTAAAACCACATATTACTCCTGTTGATGTATTTTTTTATATCCTCTAAAGAGTTGTAGATGTGCTTGTTGGCAATGAAACGGTAAGTGTAGCTCAAGACCATTTGGTAGAAAGTCCTAAGGATATAATTCATTGTTTGTCAAATAATTCCAACTAGGTAGCTCGTATTTTGGTAGTTAAAGCCCCAAAACCTGCAACTTTGGCTAAGTTTATTCAATAATTTAAGCTCAAATGCTAGTTTTTTTTTAACAAAACATTGGCAAAGTTTTAAATTTTGGCAATGTTCGTTTTGAGTATTTTTATTAGAAAAATTTGTTTGAAAAATTTCAGAAATGCAAAACATTCGATATTATCCACTAAGTACTAAGCGTATAGGACGAGTTATTTATTTGTTGTTTTATTTTGTAAGTGGTTTAGCTATTGCATTATTTCCATTTGTGTTCAAAACTCTAGCTATATCGGGTATTTTCAAATATTTTTACATTGTCTGGGGTAGCTTGCTTTGTGTAATTTCAGTTTTATTTTTTATACCTCATTTTTACAAACGAGTTTATATTGCCATTAATGTTGATGGAATTTTTTACAGAACTCACTTTTGGGGTAAATCAAAAACGTTTTTATGGAAAGATATTTCCACCATAAAAATACGAGAAAACTTTATTGACATTTACAATATAGAATCAAAAGTAAATTCACTTTCTACCAAATCAATTGACCCAGAGGTAAAAGAAACCTTAATATCTGCAATTCAAGAAAATGCAAGTCGTTAAACGAAACCCAACACATCGCCTAAATAAATCAACAACAGCGATAAGAAGAAAGCGATAGTGGGTGAAATAACCCACATTACAAAAAACTTATTTACTGCCGTTTTGCTGAAAATATTTTTCATTCCCAGTTTTGCAACACCTATTCCCAAAATTGCTCCCACATTGAGCTGAACCAACGAGGTAGGAATTCCCTTAGTAAGCGATGCTGCCAAAAGTAAACTGCCCGAAACAAAAGCAATAATAACAGCTTCAAATCGACCAAACAAAACAATCTCTTTCCCTGTATTCTTAACCAATTTATGACCAAACAAAGAACTGCCAATAGCAAAATTAGGCGCTATTATGAGTGTAGAAAGTATCATAATAATAATGAAACTTGACGGATTCTTTAATTGAAGCTCATTGGTAGTCATCGAAGCAATAGGTCCTGCTGCATTGGCTACATTGTTAGCCCCAATGGAAAAAGCGACATTACTACAATAATACCTTTTAATATAAAATTATCATTTACTTTTTTAGACATTGTAAAACCAGTTCTGCGGAGTGGCTTGTAGATGTATTTTCCTACTAAAAAACAAATTATAAACGAAATAATGGGCAAAATAAACCATGCCGGAATAATTTCCAAAAATAATTTATTGGTATTTAATTCATCAAAATACAAGGCTGCAGCCACTACTGCCATTACTGTTGCTTGGCTGGTCGATTGGGGAATACCAGCCAAATTAGCAATAAGCATAGCTATTGACACCGAAAATAAAATAATAGAAACAACGCTAAAACTCATAAATTCAGGATTTAATAATTCCTTACCCATTGTTTCGGTAGTGCCTTTTCCTGCTAGAATTGCACCCAAGAAAACCATGATGCCGAACAAGCCCGGAATAAGGCTTTTACGAATAATATTAGCTCCATAAGCAGCTGAAAAAGCCGGAGCAGTTCCGCTTCCTCCCATATTGATGGCTAAAAAACATAGCTATTAAGTATGGGATTAGTAATTGATTAAATAAAGGCGACATTGAAATAATATATTTTTATGAGTAATTCAAATTTTGAAAATTAAATAAAAAGGAACAAACCTATTTTAAATTTAAGTCCAAAGATATTTAAAATTAGTATTGTTTGGTTTACTACTTCCAAAAAAACTTTTTTTTAAAACTATTCTCAATAATAAAAAAAAATATAATCAGTTAAAAATGAATAGAAAATAAACTTTTTTTTAATAAAAAAATACATATTAAATCAGAAATTAAGCAAAGAATTTTTTTAACACGTTAGTTTTTAGTAATTTTGCACGAATTTTATAAAATAACAACTCATTCAAATAAAACGCATCAACTCTCTATAAATGGAAAAAATAAGAAATTTTTGCATTATTGCGCACATTGACCATGGCAAAAGCACGCTAGCTGACCGACTTTTACAAGAAACCGGAACCGTTTCGGAACGTGATGCTAAAGAACAAATCCTCGACGATATGGATTTGGAACGCGAAAAAGGCATTACCATAAAAAGTCATGCTATACAAATGAATTACAAACACGACAATGTAGATTATATTCTAAATTTAATAGATACTCCCGGACACGTGGACTTTTCGTATGAAGTTTCACGTTCTATTGCTGCTTGCGAAGGGGCTTTGCTGATTGTTGATGCCACACAAGGCATTCAGGCTCAGACTATTTCAAATCTCTATTTGGCACTCGAAAACGATTTAGAAATAATCCCTGTTCTCAACAAAATGGACATGGCAAATGCTGAACCCGATAGTGTAAAAGACCAAATTGTTGATTTAATTGGTTGCCACAGAGATGATATAATTGAAGCCAGCGGAAAAACCGGAATGGGTGTAAAAGAAATTCTTAAACGCATTATTGACATTGTCCCATCGCCCGCAGGTAGCGAGCAAGAGCCTTTACAAATGCTCATTTTTGACTCTGTTTTCAATTCTTTCAGAGGAATTATTGCGTATTTTAGAATTATGAACGGCGTAATTCGCAAAGGCGACCATGTAAAATTTGTAAATACAAGCAAAGAATACCATGCCGACGAAATAGGAGTATTGAGATTGAAACCAGAAGAACGTCAAGAACTTAGAGCCGGAGATGTAGGTTACATCATTTCAGGAATCAAAGCCTCGAACGAAGTAAAAGTAGGCGATACCATCACACATGTAGATAATCCATGTTCTGAAGCCATTCAAGGTTTTGCCGAAGTAAAACCAATGGTATTTGCCGGAGTTTATCCTATTGATGCTGAAGACTATGAAGACCTTCGTGGTGCTATGGAAAAACTCCAACTCAACGATGCTTCACTTACTTGGGAACCAGAATCTTCGATGGCACTTGGATTTGGATTTCGCTGCGGATTCTTAGGGCTTTTGCACATGGAAATTATTCAAGAGCGTTTGGACAGAGAATTTGATATGAACGTAATTACCACCGTACCCAACGTTTCGTACAAAGTTCACACCAACAAAGGCGAGATAGTGGAAGTGCACAATCCAGCAGGTTTGCCAGACCCAAAATACCTCGATTTTATCGAAGAGCCTTACATTAGAGCACAAATCATAACTAAATCTGATTTTACTGGTCCTGTAATGGGGCTTTGTCTCGACAAGCGTGGTGAATTAAAAAATCAGGTATATTTAACAGCCGACCGTGTTGAGCTTACTTTCGATTTGCCTTTGGGCGAAATCGTTTTTGATTTTTATGATAAACTCAAAAGTATTTCCAAAGGTTATGCTTCATTCGATTATTATGTTTCCGATTATCGTCCGGCAAAACTTGTAAAACTAGATATTTTGCTCAATAGCGAAAGTGTAGATGCGCTTTCAACCTTGATACATTTTGACAATGCTTATGATTTTGGCAAAAGAATGACCGAGAAACTGAAAGAATTGATTCCTCGCCAACAGTTCGATATTGCCATTCAAGCAGCTATTGGAGCAAAAATCATTGCACGAAGCACCATCAAAGCCGTAAGAAAAGACGTTACTGCCAAGTGTTACGGTGGCGACATCACTCGTAAACGAAAACTTTTGGAAAAGCAAAAGAAAGGTAAAAAGCGCATGAAACAAGTAGGAAACGTAGAAGTGCCACAAAAAGCATTCTTAGCTGTTTTGAAATTGGATTGATGCTGAGTTGATTTTATTGTTTTTCTAAATAAACTTGCTTATAAGCACTAAATTGTGTATCTTTGATGAAACATAGAGGTAGAATTCAAGCACAGGGAGAAAATTTAGAAGAAAAATTCATGGTAACTCATTTATATAAAGATTTTCTGCAAAATAAACAAGTTTATATTCAAACTATTGAATATTGGAAAACCATTGTTTATACTTTGCTTTCAACTGAAGGTATTGAATTTGAAGATTATTTAACAATAAAAAAAAAAGATGGTAGCCTTTATTCTGACGGAAATCCGATTTTTCATTTTAAAGTTAAAAATTCAAATAGAGCAATTCGAATAATTCAAGAAGAGCCAGAAACAGAAAAGCTTGAATTTACAGCATGGCTCAATAAATTAGAAATTACAAACGGAGAACAAATTGACGAAGTTGTAATTGGTTTAGCCTTATCTAACGAAAGCGTTTTATTTGCAATAGAAGTGATTAATGCGTGGATTTTAAATCAATTTCCGACTGAAAAAATGGAACGTTTTTTACATAAACTAACTTCACTCAAAAAAAGGATTTTCTTGGATAATAGAATTATCGAAAAAGAAATTGCATAATTTTAAAGAAAAATTGAGATTAGATAGTTCCAATGTTTTTCTAAATAAACTTGCTTATAAGCACTAAATTGTGTATCTTTGATGAAATAAAATTTTAAATTATTCTAGTAAACTAATTATAAAACAATGTGTAAAGTAAACCCGAAAATAGATTTAGTTTTTAAAAAACTTTTTGGAAGCGAAGACAATAAAGATTTATTGCTTTCGCTTGTCAATTCTATACTTTCAGAAGAAAATAAAATTTCGAATCTTACGCTGAAAAACCCATACAATTTACCCGATTATTTAAAAGGCAAACTTTCGGTTTTGGATATTAAAGCCCAAGATGAAAACGGCAAAATATACAACATTGAAATGCAAATGATTGGGCACGAGGATTTTGGACAACGTACCATGTTTTATCTAGCCAAAGCTTTTTCTGACCAAATAGGTTCAAGTGGTAAATATTTTGATTTGAATAAAACCATCGTAATTAACATCGTTGATTTTAATTTTTTCAAAGAAGAAAACGATACACGTTACCATAGAGAGCTTGTTTTTGCAGATTCTGAAACTTTTGAGCAGTACAAACAACTCGATTATTTTTCAATCCACTTTGTTGAACTCAAAAAATACGATGATAATTCTTCAAAAGTAAAAACTACTCTCGAACGTTGGATTACGTTCATGAACAGAGCTGCCAAACTTAGTAAAGAAAATCTTCCATACGAGCTTGAAACATTCGAAATTAAAAAAGCAATTGACGAGCTTAACCGAATGTATTTCGATGACATGGAGAGAGAACATTATGATAATCAGCAAAAAATTAGAATGGACGCTATTTCATTGATTGAAGGAGCAGAACGAAAAGGAATGGAAAAAGGAATGGAAAAAGGAATGGAAAAAGGAATGGAGTTAGGTATAGAAAAAACAAAGCAAGAAACAGCTAAAAATTTAAAAAAGCTAGGTGTTGCAATAGACTTAATCGTAGAAGCAACAGGTCTAACAAAAGAACAAATAGAAAACATATAAATCTATAAAACCAAAATGCAAAAAGGAGTAGTTACTAAATCCACAGGAAGTTGGTATTCGGTGAAAAGCCAGAATAAAATTGTTCTGTGCCGAATTAAAGGCAAGTTTCGTATCAAAGGAATAACTACTACTAATCCAATCGCAGTTGGAGATATTGTTCATTTTGAATTAAATCAAGAAGATAATACCGGAAATATTACAAAAATAGAAGAACGTAAAAATTATATAATCCGTAAATCGACTAATCTTTCGCACGAAGCTCATATCATAGCAGCTAATATTGACCAAGCATTTTTGATAGTAACTTTAGCACGACCCGAAACAAGCGTGGGTTTTATTGATCGTTTTTTAATTACTGCCGAGGCATATCACATTCCGGTACATATTGTTTTCAATAAGATTGATATTTATGACAATGAGATTCTTCAAAAATTAGAACATTACATTGCCGTTTACGAAAAGATTGGTTACAAATGCCATAAAACTTCGGCACTAGAACAAATTGGCATAGACGAAATTAAAGCAATAATGGACAACAAAGTAAGTCTGCTTTCGGGGCATTCAGGTGTTGGAAAATCGACCATAGTAAATCGTATTGACCCATTTTTGAACCTCAAAACTGCCGAAGTTTCTGATTTTCACAATAAAGGCGTACACACAACTACTTTTGCCGAAATGTACGACCTTGTTTTTGGTGGCAGCATCATCGACACGCCCGGAATTAAAGGTTTTGGAACAGTAGATATGCCCATAGAAGATGTTTCGCATTATTTCCCTGAAATATTTAAGGTTTCCGAAAACTGTAAATTTAACAATTGCACTCACATTCACGAACCCGGCTGCGCTGTGAAAGAAGCTGTTAAGCACGACGATATTGCCGAAATTCGCTACAATAGTTATGTAAACATTATAACGGATACCAACGACAAATACCGACAAGTTAAATATTAGTTTTCGCATTAGCCCTATTGCTATTGTTGTTTATTTTAAGCACCAGTGCTTTTTTTATTGGAGCAACTTTTTGTAATCAAATAAATTTTAAGCACTTGGCAAACAAGCGATACAATTAAATTTGATTCGCTACAGCAATGTGATTTTTTCAAAAAAAAGAAAATAAATGGAGTTATTAAAAGAGTTTTTGGACGAAAAATATTACAAATACAATACTCCCGAATTTATCGAAAACGACCCGATTTCGATTCCTCATCAGTTTACAAAAAGGGAAGATATTGAAATTTCCGGTTTTTTGAGTGCGTCCATTGCTTGGGGCAAACGAAGTGTTATTGTACGCAATGCTCAAAAAATAATACAAAACATGGGCAATTCGCCTTACGATTTTGTTTGCAATGCCAGTGATGAACAAATAGAGCGTTTTCTAAACTTTAAACACAGAACTTTTAATGGAATTGATGCTGTTTTTTTTGTAAAATCGCTGCAATATATTTACACACAAAAAGGTGGCTTGCAAACGGTTTTTGAAGAAGGAATGCAGCTTACCGGAAAAATTCAACACGCCATTGAATATTTCCGTTCTGTTTTTTTAGAAACTTCGCATTTAGAAAGAAGCGAAAAACATATTTCAGATGTGCGCAAAAAGTCTGCTGCCAAACGCATCAATATGTTTTTGCGTTGGATGGTGCGCAACGACAAACAAGGAGTAGATTTTGGTTTGTGGAATATTCCAACCGCTCAATTAATGATGCCACTTGATGTTCACACGGGCAATTGCGGCAGAAAACTAGAACTCCTTACACGTACACAAAACGATTGGCTTGCAGTAGAAGAATTGACCAAAAATTTAAGCCTTTTTGATGCCAACGACCCAGTAAAATATGATTTTGCTCTTTTTGGTTTGGGGATTGATGAGAATTTTTGCCAAGAATAACGTGCTGTTTTTCTAAAATGAATGCAAATGCAAATTAATTTCGACAATATACATTTTACGATTTCAAATAAAGTAAGTTTGCCAGCTACAAATTTAGAGCAAGCTTACGAAGGAACCGACTTTGCCGAACATTTTATTGGTAGAAACAATGCCGTAATCATCGAAAATGCTCGTGCAAGCATTGCTCAATCTATCAACGCTTTTGCGGGTGAGCTTCTTTTTACAAACAGTTTGATTGAAACCTACGAACTCTTTTTTAAGCTGGCTCAGTTTCTTGGCATCGACAGAATTGTTACTTCCGAAACGGAAGATGAGGTTTTTCTGAAAATGATAAATGCTTTTTCAATTCAGCAAGGTGTCGATATTTATTGGGTAGATTATTCAAAATTTGGAATAATCGATTTGAATAGTCTGGAAAATGTACTCAAGCAAAGTAAAAAAGCATTGGTTTTCTTATCGCACGTCAATATTTTTTCGGGCTTACTTATTCCAGTGAAAAAAATTGCTCGTATGTGTAATAAAACCAATGCTTTTTTTGCACTCAACTGTACTCATTCTATGCCCACCATGCGCATAAATGTAGCGCAAACATCAATTGATGCTGCTTTGTTTTCGTCGGCACAAGTCCATGGATCATCTGGAGTGTGGGCTGTGTTTTTGCACAATTCGCTCATAAGCGACTCTGAATTTGAAAAACTTTTTGTACTTGGTAAACGACAAATGGGCACCGCCAACTTAAACCTTATCAAATCGTTTGAGCTGGCAGTGCAGCAATTGGAAAGTCAACGCCAAACTACTCATCGCCATCTAACTGCTCTAAAACAATATTTTATAGATAAAGTTCAACCATTTAAACCTTTAGTAGATATACTTTATGCCGAAAACGAAACGACTATTTCTAATCAAGTAGTTATAAGTTTACCGTTTTCCAACTATTGGCTACATCGCTTTGATATAGAGAATATTGCTGTGTATGTTTTACCTACTCAAAACAAAGTATATCACAACTTGGTAGAAAAAACGTTGCTTTGTATTTCATTTTCAAAATACAATACACCCATCGAAGTAGATTTGTTTGTAGAAGTACTTCGTAAATTGCTTCTTTAAATTACCAAGTTTAAAAAGTCAAATTTAATTAAATCTTATGACCAAATTTTACTCTTTGTCTTTTGCTTCTTTCAAAACAATCCATTGGTATTCGCCTATTTTAAATCGCTGATTCACAATACCTGTTACTTTTATTACATCACCTTCTTTTGGTAATTCCTTATCGGTAACTACACGCATTTTCTTGCCCGAATTGTCGTCTAAATAATAGTATTGGATTATAAGTATATCGGTAGTATTTTCTACTTTACCTTTGATGGTTACTTCTTTACCATCGTATTTTTCTATGTTGGTATAAATTGATTTTATTTTTGTGGAACAGGACGATAACATGAAACTAACCAGCATTATAAAAACTAATGTAGTTTTGAAGCTTTTTACAGTTGTGTATTTTAACATATTTTATGAAATTTAACAAGTTATTATTTTTTGTTTTTAACTGTATTTTGATGTTTATTGAGTCGAAATTAATACTATATAATTTTGATTTATAACAAACTAAATAAAGTTCAAGCTTAGAATATATTTATAGTTCTAATAAATTAGATTACTAAGATAAATAACTCAATGAAGAATATTTTTAGTATATCTAGGCATAAATATTGTTTATTAGTAGTTTTGTCCTATATTTACAGTTTTTAATACAAATAAGAAATTTGCAGCAATTTACTGAGAACTCAAAACTTAAAAAGAAAATTTATTTAATTTTGTAAAACATATAAATAACTGCAAAATTTTAAAATTAAAATTTAAAACATTGGACTTACAAGTATTATTACCCTTTTTTCTTTACTTTGTTTTGTTAATAGCTATTGGCATGTACACTAGTAAACGCTCAACCAAAGCTACAGAAGAATTATTTTGGGGAGGAAAAAAACTGAATCGTTTTGTGGTAGCACTTTCAGCCGTTATTTCTGGTAGAAGCGCATGGTTGTTGTTAGGTTTTACCAGTTTAGTTTATATGATTGGCTTTGCTGCTATTTGGTCAGCATTAGGTTACATTGTAATTGAAATGTTTCTGTTTTTGTACTATGCTCCTCGTATTCGTGAATATACCGATAGCCACAATTGTGTAACCATTCCAGATTTCTTTGAAGCTCGCTTCAACGACAAAAGTGGTAGTTTGCGCATTGTGCTTACATTCATATTTTTCATTTTTATTGTTGCCTACCTTTCGGCACAATTTGTAGCTGGTGGCAAAGCTTTTTTTGCCTATTTTGACCTAAATCAGAATATTGGAATGATTATTACGGCTGCCATAGTGCTTGTTTATGTGCTTTTTGGTGGCTACTTAGCCGCAGGAGCAACCGATATGGTACAAGCTTTTTTTATGATAATAGCTCTCATAGGATTGCCTCTTATTGGTATTTTGAATGTGGAAGGATTCGATGTAATAACCAATGAATTAGCATCTTTGCCTCAATTACACAACATGCAGGTAGTCGCCGGAAGTGAAGGCATGATGTTAAACCCAATGGCATTAAGCTTTTTAGCTTTGTTGGGCGGATTAGGCATAGGCTTAGGTTCTGCCGGAAGTCCTCGTATCATTATGCGTTACATGGTGATTAACGAAGCCAAACAATTCAAATGGATTGCATTTGTAGGCACTATCTGGAATATTTTACTTGCCGGAGGTGCTTTACTTATTGGATTGATAGGTCGCGCTTATTTTACCGATATATCCACATTGCCCAATGCTGACCCCGAAAATATCTATGTATCACTTGCCGAAAGGTTGTTTATGCCCTTGTCGCCTATGCTCATTGGATTGCTTTTAGCTTCCATCTTTGCAGCCATTATGTCCACTGCCGATAGCCAATTACTTGTAGTTGCATCGAGTGTGGTGCGAGATATTTACATCAAAATGTTGCGCGGCGGAAAAGAAATATCACAAACCAAATTAGGTATTTATGTGCGTTTGGTGGTATTGCTTATCATATTGTCGGCAGTAGCTTTAGGGCTTTTGGTGAAAGTATCTGTTTTTGGATTCGTGCTCTTTGCTTGGGCGGGATTGGGTGCTACCTTAGGACCTACTTCTATTTTGGCACTCTTTTGGAAAGGAACTACTCAAAAAGGTATCATTGCCGGATTTCTATCGGGCACTATCTCTGTTTTTATCTGGAAACTGACGCCTTTTTTAAATGATATTATCTACGAATTAGTGCCGGCATTTTTTATTTCGGCAGGCTTTACTGTAGTAATTAGTTTGCTCGATAAAAATGCAATGACACAAGAAGAAATGAAAATGGCTGATATTTCGGTAGATAATATTCACGAAATACAAAATATAAGCGATAAATTAATCAATAATGACTAAATTTTTATGCTGCTCGTAATTGAAGAGGCTACTAAAATTGCAGATTATTTAGAAGCACATAAACAGTTGGAAATTGTATTGCCCAATTCCATTTACAAATATTCCTATTCCAATAAAGTATTCTCCCTTCAAGATGTGGATAGGCTCGAAGGCAGTTTCTCGGTTCGCAACTTTACTCGCACCGGTTTCATTGATGCTTTGTTAAAACTACCTCAAAGTTATTTCTCTCATTTATTGAATACTTTCAAATGAAAAAAGCAATTGTGCTTGGAGCTAGCGGACTTACCGGAAGCCTACTTCTTCACAAATTATTGGCACATTCCGATTACCAGCAAGTAATTGTATTTAATCGAAAACCTCTTGGTATTTCGCATACTAAGCTCAAGGAATATGTTGGCAATGTAGTTAATCTCAACGAATTTGAACTACAATTTGTTGCCGATGAGGTATTTTGTTGCATAGGCACTACGGCAAAAAAAACACCCGACAAATTGCTTTACCACCAAATAGACTTTGGCATTCCTCTGCAAGCTGCACAGTTGTGTAAAGCAAATAACATAAATACATTGGCGATAGTTTCAGCTATGGGAGCCAACTCAAAGAGTTCTATTTTCTACAACCGAACCAAAGGTGAAATGGAAGAGGCGGTGTTAGCCTTAAACATTCCGCATACTTACCTCTTGCAACCTTCGCTCATAGTAGGCAATAGAAACGAAAAACGCTTTGCAGAAGCTGCCGCTACTTATTTCATGAAACTCATTAACCCTATCTTGATTGGGAGCTTTAAAAAATACAAATCAATCAATGCCGAAGCCATTGCTGAGGCTATGGTTATACTCGCTCGCACAAAGCCTGCTACTACGCGTATCGAATCCGATAAGATTATTGAAATAGCCAAAGCATTATAGACTTCGTGTTCGTTGTGGAAAAGCGTTGTATTCTTTGTGATTCAATAGCAAACTGCTTTTAAAATACAGTGAATAAAATCTCATGCAAAGTAGCTAAGACGCAAAGATACACTTATTTGTGTTCTTGTATTCTACATGAAATTACCTAAAAAGATAACGGTTTGGTATAATATACTAATTTGAAAATTTGAAAATGAATTAATTTGAAAATTATAAATTAAATAATTACGAATTTCAATTTCAAAGTTTTTAAGCCACATTGCAGCTTATTCTGTTTAAGTAGTGTATTTTCAGTTAGTTACTTAAAGGAAAATTTAGTTTTGTGCCCTACAAATTAATTTATAGAAAAA
>DZBP01000286.1 GCA_022729915.1 Draconibacterium orientale
TTGTCTTAAACTCATGTTTTGTTAATTGTTGATTATTAATTGTTAATTATTAGAAGTCTCCCTCTATTTTTTTTATAAATCTATCTAAATTTTCGCTTAGTTTATCATGGGCTTCGATACGTGATTTCATATAACCAGCAAACGAATTATCAAAGAACTCTACTAATTTTGCTATGGCATCAGTATTAGCCTTAATAATCTCATGGTGTTCCTTTGCCTGAAGAATAAGATAATCACGAAATGCCGTTTCTAATTCTTTATTATCTTGGAATGACTGTTTTTGCTGATTCATAAAATGTAAAATCATATATTTAGCAAACCATATCAAGCCAGTAACCATTATTCCGATAGCCCCCCACTGAGCAAATACATTTTCTGATACTACTTCCATTAGCTGTCGGTTTTAGTGTCTGAACTTGCTTTGTCAAGTATTTGTGCAGAAAGAACACCACCAATATTTTTCGCATCGGCTTTTCTTTCAAGTATTTGTTCTTGAAACTTGGCTATTGATTTGGGGGCGAAGGCGGCGGTGAGTATCATTACATGAAACTCGAAATTGGCAAAGCCGCCCGCAAACATTAATTGATAAACGGATATTACTATCCAAAAAATCAATATGATAAATGTATTAAGGCGTGTGCTACTCATTACACCTTGCTCTTCTTGAAAAAATCCTATTTTTTTCATCTGTTTAGTTGTTTTTTATCATTAATACTATACTGGTTAAACCAACTGTAATTATTGTAATAAGTCCAGTTCCTAACATTACTTTCCATGTCAGTACTTCGTTTAGTAACTCGAAATTTAAGCCAAAAGCTCCGATTAGCATGAGAGCGGCTGATAATACTAAAATGTCGGTAACGTTCATTTTGTTGGTTGTTTTCAATATTCGATAAAACAACTCAAAGAACATGAAAAATAATGTAATCAAAAATAAGATTTCGACCAATGGCAATGTTCCAAGCGAAAGCAAGCCAAACAGACTAATGAACATAAGCAATGTAGCTGCGTGCCAAGCATCGGTAAATGCTACCAAAACGGTTGTAAATAGGAATTTCAAAAACTTAGTTTTGAAGTTGTATTTACGTTTCCAACTGATTTCTGTTTTTCGGAAATAAGTTGATTTCAAGTTCTTTAAAATATTGACTTCGTTGCCTGATGCAAGTATGTCGGCGATGGCTTTAAAGAAAGCCGCTAAAGCAATTAGTAATAAATAAATCATTGGATTGAGTATTAAATTGTTAATTAATAAAAATAAATTCTTATTTTTCGCTTTTCGTTTGTTTTTACTACAACAAAGCGTTGGTCATCTCTAATATTGTGAGGAACTTCATGATTATTGAAACCTGAAGTAAATGTACCACCTGAGCGCGTGTTTCGCATTTCTGTAAATTTTGCCAACGTTTCAGAATTATCTATATTTACATACCATACCTGTAAAAAATTGAATTTCTTATAATTTATATCAACCAGAATAGTATCTACATTGCTAATACTATCATATTCTTGGAAATATGGTTTATTTATAAAGCTAAGATTCTTTACCTTAGGCGTATGATAATACACAAATAGTACAGTATCATCATTCATAACAAATTCTTCTGACTGCGGAAGTTTGTTGTATAAAGGTAATGTTTGTTTAAATACCGTATCAGATGTGTGAAATGTATTTTGTTTTGCAGATATACTATCGTTAAGCACATAAGCTAAAGAAAATATATTGCCAGTTGTATCAAGCATGAGCATACCGTACTCAAGCATTTTAATGCTGTCGGTATTCAAACGTGGAAGTAAAAACCCTTTGTCGGTACTGTTTATTGACCACAAACCGTTGAGCTTAATTGCACTTTCGGTAATTTCTAAATTTGGCTCTATTGGTATGGTTTGATTTTTTGTAAATATGAAGTTGATGGGCTGATTTGTTGTGTTGGTAACAAAGAAGCCTCGACCGTGTGGAATTGTTCCGGGTGTGTTTTTGATGAGTGAACCGCTAAATATTGTAGTATCTAATCGGCTCAAAAAGGGATTGCCAACTAAGTTTGTGCCGGGTGCAAAAGTAAATGATGCGCTTTGGTTTGGCGTTCCGGTGAGTGCAACAGTTTTGAAAATGTTTGAAGCTGCCATGTAGCCGCGTGCAGGCTGCAATAGTTGGTTTGTATCTTGTACTATTTGCCAACCTGAAACGTACTTCCAAAAGTTATTTTGCAACTTATTGAACTCTTTATTGAATGCACTTACTTTGGTTTGTGCAAAAGGTGTACTAACTAAGTAGCGTTTTTTAGCATCAAAAGCGTAATAAGCATTTACGCTGCCTGCTCCGGTAAGTTGTTTGTAATAAAAATCGGCACTGTTAAAAACATGAATGTTGCCTTCGTTGTTTACAGTATCTAAACGCACATCGCCGTTAATGCTCAAATGAGCGTTTGGGCTTATGAAAATTTGTGCATTCAAACTTAATGAAAAAAGAATGAATGTAATGAATGTAATGAATGTTTTCATAATGTTAGTATTTGATTTGAGTTGTTTTTGTGCAAAAAATATTGTTTGGGTTGTTTGGGTTTTGATTTTTTAATTCAATACCACTTACTATTATTGTGCGTGTGCTGTTTACTGCTCTTTGTATGTACAAAGTAGTTGTTTGAAATGCACCTAAATTGCTTATTTCCCTTGTATCGTAGGTAAATTGAGCATCGGGCATGGGCAAATCAATACCGAAATCGAAAGCATCGGTAAATTGATTTTCGGGGTTTGTATCAACGGCTAATTGGTCGAAGTCAAATTTGAGCATGGTACTTATCGAATAAGGGAACTGGTTTTGTACGCTTAATTCTAAATTTAAGATACCACTCTCAACTTTGATTTTTAATACTTCAAAACGCAACAAATTAGGATAAATACGGCTGTTGGGCTGTATTTGATACTGTTGTATGTATTTTAATTGTTTTGGTTTGGATATTTTTATTTTTGGAATAGTTAGACTGTCCAAATGCGAAAATATGTCGGTAATGCTTTTATTATTTGCTTTTGCAAGTTCAAACACTTCGTTGGCACTGCCAAACTGCCCGATTGCTATATCATACAAGCTCATTCCTATCTGTGGTCTTATTTGATTGAGATTGAATAAGATTGAATTAGATTGATTGAGATTGATTGAGATTGATTTTTGCTTTTTGTATGTTATATTGAAATCCATTAACGACTCTGAAAACAAGTCGGTGATTGGCTTGTTTTCAGCGTTGGACAGGTACAAGTTCCAAACAGCATCGGCTGTTTGGAAGTGTGAAGTCGCTATGTCGTAAATGGTTTTCAATTGTTATATTGTTATATTGTTAAATTGTTAAATTGTTAATTAGTGTTTGAAAGAAAACTCCTTCTTTTTGAAAAAAAAGCCACAAACCCCT
>DZBP01000084.1 GCA_022729915.1 Draconibacterium orientale
GTATAAAAACGAATAAAAGTAAGATTGATTATCGATAAACTAAATGTAATAATAAGTAATGGACCAAATTTAATTGCATATTTTATTTTACTAAGTACTTAAAATTTATTTGATTACAAAAATATTTTCTTTAAAAAAATAGCACTGGTTCTTACAATGGAATTTGTTTATTTAGATGTTAAAAAATATATATTGTAAAAATGGTAGTGAACCTAAAAATAAATTCTTTAGCTTCATTTTTTTTAAATAATGCAAAATTGTGTATTTATAATGGCAAAATTTGACTAAAAACAAGAATTATTTTTAGCTTATTTGTAATATTTTTTCCATTTGTGTAATTAATTCATGCTTATCAATAGGTTTTTTGATGTAAGCATTTGCACCCTTTTGAAGAGATTCTTCAATAATATTGCGCTCGCTAAAAGCACTGACCATGATAACTGGAATATTTTTTATGTCAATTTCATGTTTTTTTACGTCCAATACACCCAAACCATCGAGTACAGGCATTCCTATATCTAGCAACACTAAACTAATATTTTCGCGCTTCATTATATCTAAAGCTTCTTTGCCATTTTGCGCTGTAAATACTTCATAATTAGCTTTTTCTAACACCCTTTTCAACAGCAATACGTTTATGGGTATGTCGTCAACTACCAATATTTTGTGCATATATTTATTTGTCTTTGCATTAATAATTGTGTATTCCTTTTCCATTTTATTCTAAACTTTTTTTTTATTTTTTTTGAAAAAACGGTTTATAACAGGCTTGTAATTTTGATACAAATATACATTCGAAACAAAAACAAATAAAGCAAATAAAAATTGAACGATTAAAATAAGCAGTTGAATGGATAAAAATTGAGTATGAAGTATTTTTATTTGTTGTATAAAAAGTTTTTTTCTATATTTGGCAAATTGTTAAGCTTTTTTTTTGAAAAAAATGAATTAAATAAAAGTTCAATTTATTTCAAAAATAAAAAATGAATAATAAATGTATATTGCAGTATAAAATGTAATAACTACTTATAAACTAATATTTTACTATTTGAACTGACGCGAAGAATCAAATTATTTTAGCCTATTTAACATTAATTTTTAAGGCATGAAAGTTTTAATAATTGAAGATGAAAAAGCAGTATCTGAACTATTGATTCGTTTTTTGAAAAAAATTGATAGTGAGGTAGTTGTGCTTGACGTGCTTACTAGCATTGAATCGGCTATTCATTGGCTAAACACTCAAATTGAACCCGATTTAATTTTTATGGACGTAAAATTACCCGACGGCAATAGCTTTCAAATATTTGACAACGTTATAATAGAAGCGCCCATTATTTTTACAACCGGTTATGACGAATTTGCATTGCAAGCATTCAAAGTTAATAGTATCGACTATTTGCTAAAGCCCATAAATCCTGTTGAACTGAAGCAAAGCATCGAAAAATACAAGCGACTTTCGGTTAAAACCGAAACGCCTCAGGTTAATGATTTTGATTTTGAACGAAAAAACCAAAACGCATTCAAACTACGTTTTTTAGTGAGAGCTGGAAAAGCCTATAAAACCGTGAATGTGAATGAAGTAGCTTTTTTTAATGTTGAAGATAAACTTACTTTTCTTTACACCAACCAAAACGTTCGTTATTTGATTGACAACACGCTCGACGAAATTGCAAAAAGTTTAAATCCTACCATTTTTTTTAGAATTAACAGACAGTATTTAATTCATTTTTCGAATATTGAATCTATCGAAAATTACTTTAACAATCGATTATTACTCGAATTGAAGATAAAACCTCGCCAAAATGAGCAAGTTTTGGTAAGTAGTAAAAAAGTAAGCGAATTCAAAATTTGGCTAAATAGGTAACAACGTTTATGCAAAATATTTATTTATAATTTGCGTAATAACTTCTTCCTTTATCGGTTTACTTACAAAATCGTCGCAACCTGCTCGCAAAGCTTTTTCTTTCTCATCACTTGTAGAATAAGCTGTTTGAGCCACAATTGGCAAGTTTGGGTATTTTGTTTTTATCTGTTTGCTTGCATCAAACCCATTTAAAACCGGCATTTTTAAGTCCATAAAAACTAACTTTATATCACTTACTTGCTCGCAAATAATCAATGCTTCTTTACCATTTCGTGCATGAAGAACTAGAAATTTATTCTCAAATTCATTTAATAGAATGGTTTCGAGGTATAAATAATTAATTTCCTCGTCTTCTACAATTAAAATTTTGATTTTATTCTGATTTTTTATCGACAAAACATTTAAAAGTGAATTTTGATAACTTACCTCAGACTGTTTGTAAGGAATTGTAACATAAAAAGTTGAACCTTTGTCTTTTTCCGATTCTAAGGTAATTTTTCCACTTATAATTAAGGCGTTTTCTCTCGCTAAAGTTAATCCCAATCCCAATCCGCCTGAATTTAAAGCTAAATCACTTTCTTCTTGTGTGAAACGCTCGAATATTTTTTCGTGTTTTTCTTTTCTTATGCCTACTCCGGTATCTTTAACATAAATCTCTATATATTTTAAGTCATTTATTATCAGTATCTTATATCCAAATTCAATGTATCCGGTTTCTGTAAATTTTAATGCATTGTCTAATAGATTCTTAATTATTGCTTTTAATTTTAATTCATCTGAAATAAAAATACTTTCGTTATCACTGAGTCCTTTTTTTAAATAAAGTGGTATTTCTTTAGATTTAGCTTCTGCCTCATAAGTGCTAAATAACTCAAGTAAAATGTAATTTAAGCAAACTGGTTTTTCATTTAACTCAACTTGATGTGCATCTAAACGTGAAATTTCGAGTATGTCGTCTATTGTTTGTAATAATATTTTACCGCTATTTTGTATTATATTGATAAATTGCTGTTGCTTTTCAAAAGCTAAGTTTGGTCGATTGAGTAAATCTGAAAAACCTAAAATACCATTCATAGGAGTTCGTATTTCATGTGATAAATTATGAATAAACTTGGTTTTTAATTGATCACTTTCTTCAGCTTTTTCTTTTGCTGCAATAAGTTCTTTTTCTTTCTTTATTTGCTCACTAATATTGCGTATAGTACTTAGTATTAGCGTTTTATTATCAAGGTGAATAATATTTCGTACAATTTCGGTACTTAATTCTTCCCCATTTTTTTGTTTCAAATTTAACCGAATTGGATTTTCAATTTCGAGATTAAACTCTAAATTGAAATATTTGTTGAAATTTTGGTCTAGAATAATATCTTTTAGCTTTACTTCGAGCAATTCTGCTTCTGAAAAGCTCGTTAATTTGCAAAATGCAGGATTCACAAATACAAACTGACCTAAGTAATCGGTTAATATTATTGCATCAATCGATTGATTTGTAATTGTTTTGAACTTCTCTTCACTTTCACTAATCTTTACCAATGTGTATTTTAGCTCTTCGTTAAGTGTTAAATACTTTCTTCTTGAATTTTTCATTTATTTGAAAAGCGTAAGTAAAGAATCTATAAATTATTGAAAAAAAGCACTTTAATCGTTTAATTTTGAATTTTACTAATTCTTCAAATATAAGTTTTTTTTCATTTAATTCAAAAAAAATTGAATAAATGTGTATATTTGCATTTTAAATACTTTTGAACTTATTGATTTTAAGGCTTCTAGCTTTATTCAATTCTGCTTATTTATCAATGCAATTTTTTTTATGTCAAAATATAACTCAAAATATAACTCAAAATATATGAAAAACCTAAGTTTTATTTTTAGCAATTTTGTTTGGAATACCTGTTTTTTTGTATTTAAAAAAATGCCGGAAAATTTTATTAGAGAAATTAGTGGAAAATTTATGCTGCTTGGTTTTATTTTCTTATTTGTAAATGCTAAAGCACAAACAGTTGAAGTTTCACCTGATGAAAATTACTTTGCAACTTTTTTTATACAAAAAAAAGATAGTGTTGTTTTTGTTAAAGAAAATAATGAGTACAAGGAGGTTAAAACAATATTTGCTAAATACAAAGTTTCAATATTTGATGCACATTTAGGCAACGAATTGCATTTTTACGAAACGAAACTATTTCAGCTTCAAATACTTAATCCTACTATTAAAATGCATTTTACTGAAGATAGTGAATTTTTGTATGTAGCAATTGAAAATAGCGATATTGTGGTTTTTAATATGCATAAAGGATTTGTAACCAAATATGTTGCACAAGATTTTACAGTTACATCTGATAAAACCGATTTGGCTATTTTAAAACCTGACGCTATAACTTTTTTGAATTCAGAAAAAAAAGTAACTAGGGATTTTTCTGGCTTTACATTTATCGACTTAATTGCCAAAAATAAATTTGCAATAGTTTCGAGATTTACAAAAAATAAATATACTGCTGTTGTTATTGAACTAGAAAATCCAAAAAATGATAAAATTATTAAGTACGAAACTTGGGCTTACAATGATGAAAATGAAGAAATTATATGTTTAAATTCTTCAAAATTAATTATTTACAAATTATCTTCCTTTAAAGAAAAGGAAATCGATTTGGACAAAGAATACACTTCTGCCGATTATAAAAAAAAGTATTCACTTGCGCATTTTAATTCAAATGGTTCTGCGTTAATGTTAGTAAGTTCGAAAAACATAAGCATTTTAACTGGAAAAGGGAAAAAGATAGCTAATATTGATTTGCCTGAAAACTTTATTTCTGCAAAATGGATTGACAATGAAAATTTGCAAATTGTAAGTTTATCAGAAATCTCAACATTTAATCTTACCCAAAAAAAGATAACTGAAACTTTTATTATAGATTTTAAAATTTCCGATGAAGCGAAATTTATGTTAGGCAATGATTTTGAGCGGGTTTTGCATATTTCAAATACAGCAAAAATTGGAGCACTCAATATGAATAATGAAATTACATTGAAAAACATCAACACAAAAGAAGAAAAAAAACTTATAGGAGAATTTTTTTTAAATTTCAGTAACAACGAAAATTATTTTTTCACTAAAACAAATAATTTTGAAACAAAAGTATATAAATTGGACAATTTCTTTAAAAAAAATGATGTTATTATCTTAAAAACAGAACTATTTAACTTACTTTCGCCAATTGGAGGTTCTTTTTATGCAACACAAAATATTCAAAATTACTATAATTCAGATTTTTCTCAAATAGGAATTCCATTTTCGATGTTTGAAATTGATTCGATAACTGGAGCAAATAATAAAAATTTTCAGGTAATTTATAATGAAGCTAAAAAAAATAAAAATTTCAATAATTTACCAATTCAATTATACACAAAAAAAGTTGATGCAATTTCCCTTTTCGATTTATCTACTAAAACATCTAAAAACATAACCATTAATTCTACCCAAAAACTTATTACTACGAATCAATCCGATTCAAATTTTTGGGTGAATCCGCTTATTCGACAAAATTTTATAGACCAATACAAAAATAAAGAAAATGAACTTTTAGAAAACAAACGAAACACCGAAAAACTTTTTTGGAAAAACGGAGAAAATCTAGCAATTCACAACTTAAAATTAACAAACCAAAATACCATTATTTATCATGCAAAAGAAAATAGTAGGTACAAAGTTACTGATATTGAAGTAAATGAGGAATTGGACTATTTAGCTATGGGTGATATTTTCTTTTCACCTAACAATGCCTACGCAATTGTATCGGCAGCCTTAAAAACAATACTTTATAATACTGTCAAGGGACGAGAAATGCGCTCTTATTCCGATATTTACACAAATATTTTGCTTACCAATGACACCACTTTTTTTGTGGGAATGAACAAAAGCAATAATTATGTATTTGTAAGCCTTACCAAAAAAATAGATATTCAAACTTCTATTGCAAAAATAAGTAAAAACGGAAAATTTTTAATCACTATTTCAAAAGATAGAACACAACTGAAGCGCTTTTCACTACCCGAAATGAAAGAAATTTCTAGCGTGAAAATATCTGATTTATATAAGCGGTATTTTTATAGCCCAATTGTCAATGTTAGTGAAAATGCCAATTTTATTTCAGTTCAATACAAAAATGAACTGTCATTTTTTTCAACACAAATCGACAATGATGTAAATAATGTAAAAACAATAGAGAATGTATGTGCAGAGAATCCAATTTATTGGCTAAATAATAATGAAGCACTTATTTTCAGAGAGGAATCGTCGATTGTACTAAACGTACAAGATGGAAATTACAAACAAAATCAGGATTTTAATTTTTATTTGCCACAAGGAAATGCCGAAATGTCAAATTCCTCAAATTATATAGGCTTTATTAGCAATAATGCACAATTTGCTGTAGCTCAATATTCTGATAGTGAACAAGATTTCATTTTATTAAAAAATACAAGCCAGAAATACAATTTCTTCAAAATAAAAAATGCGAAATTTATTACTTTTGATAATGAAAGTAAAAGGGTATTTTTTCTTATCGGAAAATCGCGTTTAGCAATTTTAGAAACCAATTCTCTATTAGATTCAACTAACAAAGAGCTTAGTTATGAAACAATTAGAGCTGCAAATAGACAAAATAGGCAGTTGCCTCCTCGCCCAAAACCCATAACATTTGATTCACCAACTCCAGAAGGTTATCATTATGAGAGATTTGTGCAAGAAAAGGACTTTTCTTTAATTGAAAATTCTAAAGCCGGAATTTATGCTCATAATTTAATTTCGGAAGGTAACAACGTGAAACTCAACTTGCATGTGCTCGATAAAAAAGGAAACTTTTATAGTGGTATTAACTCTATTAAAGACAAAGACGTTTGGTGTGAACTTTTTATTAAATACCCCGATGGAACAACACAAAAAATTGAAAATTTTGAGGTATCTGAAAATGATGGGAATAATATTGAGAATCCGGTAAATTATGCGCTTGGTTTGGTATTAGACCACAGTGGATCAATGGGAAATGAGCGTTGCAACTATTTGCAAAAAGGTGTAAAGTCATTTATCCAACAGAAAAAAGATTTTTTATCAATTTCTGTTCTAAAATTTGATGAAAATGTAAAAACTGAGATAAATTTGAACAGCTCAAAAGCAAATTTGCTCAAAAAAATAGAAATAATTGGAGATAAAGGTTTTGGTGGAAATACCGCTTTATATGATGCTACTTACGAAGGAATTTTTGAAGTAAACAAAGCCGACAAGAATTTTACTAAAGCTATAATTGTAATTACCGATGGTTATGAAAATGCTTCATATACCTATCTTAATGAGCTGATTTTATTTGCTTTAGAGCATAACGTAAAAGTTTATACAGTAGGTTTTGGTGCTTATATCAATAAACCCATTCTTCAAACCATTGCTTATCAAACCGGTGGAAGTTTTTACCACATCTATAAAACCCAAGATTTTGAATGGATTAGTCAAGATATTTATAATAAATTATCACATTATTATTCTATTCGATTTGCTACTCCTCAAAAAGGAAAATATACGCTTATGTTAAAGCCATGCTCTGAAAAAATTGATAATCAGATTTTTATAGCTTTTGATAATAATGATATTGATTATAAAAAATTAACAGAATACCAGCACGATGGATTTGGAATTCCTTTTTTAGATATGAGCGATTCTTTACAAGTTTCTGTATTTGAGGGAAAGGAACCGATTTCGAGCATTGATAGAATTGTAAGTAAAAATGGTTCTAATTTAGATTTTTATGCTCCAAGAGAGTTTGATAAAATAAAATTCCCTGATATAAAGTTTGTTACAGACAAAACCGAAATAATAAAAGATACAGACAAAGGGCTTCAAGAGGTAATCGTGTTTTTAGAAAAATACCCTAAAATTATTATTGAAATTAGTGGACATACTGACGAGGTGGGTACAAATGAAAAAAACTTAGATTTATCGCATCGAAGAGCTGACAAAATTAAAGAAATAATGGTAAGTGCTGGTATAGAAGCTAATAGAATTTTAACTGCGGGTTTTGGTGAAACAAAGCCTATTGCAAGCAATTCTACTCCCGAAGGAAAACTTAAAAATAGGCGTGTTGAATTTAGAATAATTAAATAGTTTACTATAAATTTATATAAGAAACCGGATTTTAAAAAAGCTTAATTTAAAATTCTAATTAAAACTATTTATCAAATTCCGAAATTGGAATATACTGGCTTATTTTCTTAATAAGCAGATCTTTTTGAATTGGTTTTGTTATGTAATCATTGAAAATACCTTTATATTTTTTAATTTCATGTTCTAATGCATACGCTGATTGCGCAATTATTGGAATGGCTAAATTCTTTTCTTTTATTAGTTTTGTGGAAGTATATCCGTCCATAATTGGCATTTTGATATCCATGAGTACTAAGCAAATAGAAGAATCTTGTTCTATAAATTCTATGGCTTCTTTTCCATTTTTTGCGTGGAGCAATGTATAGCCAGTTTCGATGAGAAGTTCTTCAATGTATAGATAGTTATATTCCTCATCTTCAGCTATTAAAATACTATTTTTTTTGCAAAAATCGCTATCTTGCGAATTTTCAATTATTTTTTCATTTACTGGATAATAAGGAATTGTGAAAAAGAACGATGAACCTTTGTTTGGCTCGGACTCTACCCAAATTTTTCCATTTAATAAATCAATAAAACCTTTTGATATAGAGAGTCCTAGACCAGTTCCGCCATATCTTTTATTTACGGTAATATCTGCTTGCCTAAAGCGGTCAAATATTTTTTTATGAAGCGTTTTTTCAATACCAATACCACTATCTTTCACATAAAATTTCAGGTATTTCTCGTTTTCTTCTTCTATTAAAAAATAGCCAAATTCAATTTTTCCTTCGTGTGTAAATTTAAGCGCGTTACTTATCAAATTTGTTAATATTTGCGTAATTTTTGTTCTATCTGTGTTTATGGTTGATTCTTTGTCAGACAATTGTTGTTTTGCATACAGCGATACATTTTGATTTTGTGATTGTATGTTGAATATTGCCAGAAGTTCAAGCAATATATTATTGATACACACCTCTTCTAAAGTTAGTTTTTCTTGTTTTGTTTCTATAGACGAAATGGTTAAAATATCATTTACAATCGAAAGCAATTGTTGGCTGCTACTTTGAATAATTTTGGTGAAATTTAATCGTTTTTCAAGTAATAAATCAGGCTTTTCGAGCATACTCGAAAAACCAATAATCGCATTCATTGGAGTGCGTATTTCGTGCGACATATTTTGCAAGAAAGCCGTTTTTAATTTGTCGTTTTCTTCTGCTTGTTCCTTAGCTGCAACTAATTCTCTTTGATAAATTTTATTTTGTGTAACATCAGTAAATACAACTGCGAAGTAGTTTTTTTCTGGTGAATAGGCTATTACACTAAAATATTTGTCAAATTCCTGTGAGTAATTTTCAAACTGAAGCACTTCGCCAGTGGTAGCTACTTTTGCATAATTTCGTATCCATACATCTTCTGTTGAAGGTAGAATTTCTTTTACCCTTTTTCCTAGAATACTTGAAGCTTCCAATCCTGTAATTTTTTCAAAAGCTTTATTAATCAATACAAACCTATAATCAATTGCTTTTCCTTTTTCATCAAATAATATTTCGTGTAGCGCGAATCCTTGTTGCATGTTTTCAAACAGTAAGCGATATTGACTTTCTGTTCGTGCTGATGCTAGTATTGAACGGTTAAGTTCTTCATTAGATGCAATATACTCTTCATTTAACGCTGCATATTCTTCGTTTTGCTCTTTAAGTTTATTCTCGATGTTTTTTCTCTCAGAAATATCTTTTACAAACGCAATGTATTCATTATCTGATATTTTCTTTCCATCGAGTATTATATCTATGGTACTGCCTTCTTTTAAAAGTAGCTTAGATTCTACATTATGAGTTTCACCAACAGTTTTTAATTGTTCAAAGCTTTTTAATCCAGTTTTTAATTCACTTTCTGGAAGTAAGTTATAAATAAATTTTCCTAATAATTCTTTCGCCGAGTAATTTAGTAATTTACAAGCAGTTTTGTTTACAAAAATATATTTCCCTTCATTATTTACGATGAAAATAGCTGTAGGTGAGCTTTCTATGTAAGTTCTGAAACGTTCTTCACTTTTTTTCAATACAATATTAAACTCTTGTAATCGTAAAAAATCTTTTTGCTCTGTAATATCTCTTGCGCTGGTTCTAATACCAAGAAAATTATTTTCGATAAATACCGGATTAGCACATAAATTTATATGTTTAATTTCACCTTGCCGAGTTACAATTCTAAATTGCAAATCGCTAACAATTTCTTTTTGTATCGATTTTTTTAATACTCTCTTGTGCTTTTTGCCAATCGTCGGGGTGAACAATATCTTTTTCAGTAATTTTGCCGGAAAGCAAATCTTCTTTGTTATAGCCCGTTATCGTTTCAAAAGCTTGATTTACGTACTTTATTTTGCCAGAAAAATCTCTAAAAACTTCCCAATCAAATGTTTTGTCGATTAATAATGCATAGAAATTTACCTCTTTTTTGAGATATTCAATTTCTTGTTTTAACTTTTTTATTTCAATATTTTCAGACATAGAGCAATTTTTTTACTGGTACAAAGTTATATATTTTTTTTCTTTTTTTAACATTTAATAGTATTTCTTCTGCAATTTTTTTCTTTTTTTCTTTTTTAAATTTTTTTATACAAAGCAGTGATTCTACATTCTATGTTATTTTGTTGAAAAACAATATTTTACTTTAATGTTACTCAATTACTTTAAATTTATGCATTTTGATTATTTTCCGATTTGTCTATTTATAAATTGATAAATTATTGCCTGTTTGAAGTTGAAAAAAATAGGCAAAAAATTCTATTTGCTTTTTTTACAAATAAAAAATAACAAAATATGTGTTACTTTTCAATTATTCAAAGATATTTTCATACATTTGCACATTCAAAAAAAACAATAATAAATTGACTTCTTTGTATTCTGACGTTTTTAAGCTACGGCATTTATTTGAATATTAAGCCATAAAGCATATTTTAGAATCACAATAAGCCATTCAAAACAGTTTTATTTAAGTTTATCAGCAAAAAAATGGATTCACAGCAACTTATTGAAAAGGTAAAGTTTTATGCAACGCAAACTTTTTTGAAGCACGTATTGCTTGCTTTTGGCATTTTACTTTTACTTACTACTTTTGTTTTTATTTCACTCAATATTTACACAAATCACGGCGACGAAATTACGGTTCCAGATTTGAATGGTCTGAAGATAACTGAAATAGAAGAAGTAATCGACGACAACGATTTGCGTTTTGAAATAACCGATTCTGTTTATTATATTGACCGCGTGAGAGGAACTGTTATTGAACAAAACCCACCGGCTAATTTTAAAGTTAAAAAAGACCGAATTATTTTTATTACCATTAATGCTACCCAAACGCAAATGGTGAGAGTACCCAATGTTACCAATGTGTCGCTTGTGCAAGCAAAATCTGACCTCGAAACGGAAGGCTTATTGGTTGGTAATTTGAATTACATTCCTGATATTGCTACAAACTACGTTTTACAACAAAAGTTTAAAGGTAAACAAATTGAACCCGGACAACTTGTTCCAAAAGGTTCGGCTATTGATTTAACCTTAGGTAAAGACATTGAAAACGAGGAAAATACTTATATTCCTAGTTTGTTTGGACTTAAAAAGAAAGAAGCTTTAGCTAAAGCAACCGATTTTTATTTGAACATTGGTTCTATTGTTTACGATAAATCTATCAAAACGTTGACCGATTCGTTAAATGCAAAAGTTTGGAAGCAAAGCCCCGATGCAAGCCGTAATGTTCCTGCTACGTTGGGTGCTAACATCAATATTTGGCTTACTGTGGACAAGAAAAAACTAACTAAGTAAGCAAGTACTATTTATTTGAAGCAAACATTTTTGTAATCAAATAAATGTTAAGTACATGGTAAAATTAAATGGGCAATAAAATTTGATTCACTATTAATATAAATTTGTGCAACCTTTTTTTTGAAAGTTGTACTCGAACAAAAGTAAGCTATGCGCAAACTTCTTTTAGTTATATTTGTTATTTTTGGTAATTTTGCAAAAGGACAGGAAGTCTTTCTCAATTTGCAAACCAATGCCGTTTTGCAAAGTTACAGCACAAACAAAAATACTAAGCGAACCGAAACTTCTAAAACTAATTTATTGGAGCTTCCGTTTTTAGACGATTTTTCATTTTCTGTTCTTTTCCCAAGCAACTCGCTTTGGCTCGATAGTGCTGTGTTTGTGAACAATTCGTATGGTACGAATCTTCCTACGGTTGGTGTGGCTACTTTTGATGCCATTGATAAAAATGGAAAATTGCATAAAAATGTAATCCCAAACGTTACACGATTAGCCGATGTGCTTACATCTAAGCCTTTAGATTTGTATTACCCAAACGATATGTCTGTTTTCTTGAGCTTTTACTATCAGCCTCAAGGTGAAGCCGATGCGCCCGAAAGTACCGACACATTGATGGTCGAATTTTTCTCGCCGGTTACCAGCAAATGGGTAACTGTTTGGAAAGCAATTTGTTTAGGCAGTTCTGTAAAAGAAATTTATCCGAGTTCGGAAAAAGTATGGAAACCCGAAACAGCTATCAATAAAAGCTTTAAACATGTGATTCTTCCCATTTTAGGCAGCAATTATTTGCAAGAAGGCTTTCAATTTCGATTTAAAAACTTTGTTTCTATTAATGGATTGATTCCAAGCAAAATAGGAAATGGTGATTTTTGGAATATTGATTATGTCTATTTAAATAAAGGACGAAACGAATTGGATTCGGTTCGGACGGATATTGCTTTTGTACAACCCACACAATCGTTGCTTGCCGATTATGAATCAGTGCCTTGGAGGCATTACGTAAACAATCCGCAAGCGGTTAAGATGAAGGAATATATGACCATAAATTATCGAAACAACGACAACAGAACTCGTACCATCGATAGTTTGTACATTACCTTCAAAGATACGTTGAAACATACAAATGCCAGCAAACTTGAAGCTTCTGCAAGCAACATAGGTGCTTATGTAGAAATGAAACCAGAATTGCCCATTGGTGGCTATGCTTTTCCTGTTCATTCCGATAACAAAGCAGTATTTGAAATACAAGTAAAATTAGTAACCTCATCGAGCTTTGACCCTATAAGCAATAACAAAACTGCTTACTATCAGCAGTTTTATAATTATTATGCTTACGACGACGGTGTGCCTGAACTTGGATACGGAATTTCGGGTAGTGGAACTAAAAATGCAATGCTTGCGTATAAGTTTACAAGTTACATAGCTGATACATTGCGTTTTGTAGATATGTATTTCAATCAAACTTACAACAATGAAAGCCAAAAATACTTCGACCTTACTATTTGGGACGACAACAATGGTTTACCCGGAAGTATTATTTATCGTCAGCAAGGAGTTAAGCCAGAGTATCAAGCTAATTTGAATCAATTTTATTCCTATCCAATAGCCGATACGTCCAATTTGGTACTTTCGGGAACTTACTACATTGGTTGGATACAAACCGCTGAAGCTCTACTAAATATAGGATACGACATCAATAGAAATGCTCAAAATAAAATCTTTTACAACATCGACGGTAGCTGGCAAGGTTCTGCTAGAGAAGGAGCTTTACTGTTGCGTCCTGTTTTTAGAAAAGAATTACTGACTTCGATTGCTAACAATCTTGAAAACAACGAGGGTTTGATAGTTTATCCAAATCCGGCAAGCCAGTACATTCAATTAAAATTTGACAACCTTGAAGAGAATGAAATGGACGTACTGTTGCTTGACATAACAGGAAAGCTTGTTTTTGCTACCAAAAACTACCAACAAGATGAGTTGATTCCGGTATCGGAGCTACAAAAAGGAATTTATATTCTAAAATTGAAGATGCCAACTAAAACAATAACTCGCAAGATAGTTATAAACTAAGA
>DZBP01000085.1 GCA_022729915.1 Draconibacterium orientale
TAAAAAAAAATCAAGTAAATTTTAAGCATTTAGCTGAATAAAATATTAAATTTAATTTGGTTCACTTCATAATACTAACTTTTTTTAAATAACGACTGAATTTCGATATGAATGAAAATGTGTCAGAAAACGGAACATCAACCGATAAATTATTTTATAGCATAGGCGAAGTTGCTGATATGTTTAAAGTTAACTCTTCTTTAATACGTTACTGGGAAAAGGAATTTTCGATAATTAAGCCACAAAAAAATAAAAAAGGAAATCGCTTTTTTACAAAAACGGATATCGAAAACTTTCATTTGATTTACAACTTGGTGAAAGAAAGAGGAATGACTTTGAAAGGCGCAAAGCAAAAAATAAAAGAAAGTAAAGAAGATTCCGAAACCAATTTTAAAATTATCCAGTCGCTCAAAGAAATGCGCTCTTTGCTCATCGAAATAAAGGATAGCTTGTAGTAAAGTATTCTAAAATAGAGCTTTATTACATTTTTTCAACGCATTTAAGGTCTAAGACCTATTTTATTGGAAACTTCTTAGCTATTAATTAGCGACTTACGTTAATAAAAAGCGGAAGAACTTTTGTAAGAGTACTTAGTTTGCCATATTAGAGCTTTTTTTTTGATGAAATTAAAAGAAATTATTCAAAGTTTAGAAGAATTAGCACCTCTTTCATATCAAGAGCATTACGACAATTCCGGCTTAATTGTTGGCAATCGTGAAATGGAAATTACTAAGGCAATAATTTCGCTCGATGCCACTGAAGCTGTTGTAGAAGAGGCAATTGCAACTGGTGCAAATTTAATTATTTCGCATCACCCAATTATTTTTACGGGACTGAAAAAACTTATCGGACAAAATTATGTAGAACGTACCGTAATTTTGGCGATTAAAAATAATATAGCTATTTACGCCATTCATACAAATTTAGATTCGGTTTTAACTGGCGTAAGTGCTAAAATGTGTGAAATGCTTGGTTTAGAATCGTGTAAAATTTTGAAACCAAAATCGGACGATTTGCAGAAATTAAGTTTTTTTGTGCCACTTGCACAAGTAGAAGAAACCCGAAAAGCAATTTTTGAAGCAGGTGCCGGACAGATAGGAAATTACGATTCATGTAGCTTTAACACAACTGGTTACGGAACATTTAGAGCTGGAAATTTAGCCAATCCGTATGTAGGCGAACTCGGACAATTGCACACCGAACAAGAAGTGCGAATTGAAACTATTTTCCCGAAACATCTGCAAGCCAAAGTAATACGTGCGCTTTTGGCAGCTCACCCGTACCAAGAAGTGGCTTACGATATTTACCCATTGGCAAATTCCAACCCACAAGCAGGTTTTGGAATGGTTGGCTTTTGTAAAGAAGAAATTGAAGAAACAGATTTTTTGGAAAAACTAAAACAAATTTTCAATTTAAAAACAATAAAACATTCGCCATTTTTAAATAAAAAAATAAAAAAAGTGGCACTTTGCGGAGGTTCAGGAAGTTTTTTGTTGAACAATGCCATTTCGGCAAATGCAGATATTTTCATAAGCGGAGATTTCACTTACCATCAATTTTTTGATGGCGACGGAAAAATTTTAATAGCTGATATAGGTCATTACGAAAGTGAACAATTCACAAAAAATTTAATTTTTGATTATCTTACAAAAAAATTTCCTACTTTTGCAGCGCAAATTTCAAAAACGAATACTAATCCCATAAACTACATATAATAAAAATATGACAGTAAAACTGAACGAACCCACAGTAGAAGAGAAATTAAAAGCTCTTTACAGCTTGAAAAAAGTTGATGAAGAAATACGAAAAATTGAAATTCTTAGAGGCGAGCTTCCTCTTGATATTCAAGATTTAGAAGATGAATTGGAAGGTTTGAATACAAGAGCAGATAGATTTAAAAACGAAGTTACAGCTCTTGATAACCAAATAGCGCAAAAGAAAAATGATATGGTTGATGCGCAAGCCAAAATAAAAAAATATGAAGCGCAACAAATGAAAGTTAGGAATAACAGAGAGTTTGACTCGCTTTCAAAAGAAATTGAATATCAAGAACTTGACATTGAATTAGCTAAAAAACGCATCAATCAATACACGGAAGAAATTAACAGCAAGCAAGACGGTATAAACAAAGTGAGAGATGCTATTGCTGACAGAAATGAAGCACTTCTTCAAAAAAAGAAAGAGCTTGATGAAATAATTTCAGAAACCAAAGAGCGTGAAGAAGAGCTACTTAGAGAATCGGCAGCATTGGAAGTGAAAATTGACCAACGATTGTTGAATGCTTACAAACGTCTGAAAACCAACTCAATAAATAGTTTATCGATAGTAAAAGTTCAACGCGGCGCATGCGGTGGTTGTTTTAACCAAATTCCGCCACAGCGCTTACTCGATATTGCAGCACGCAAACGAGTAATTGATTGTGAATATTGCGGTCGTATTTTGGTAGATGAACATATTGATGCCGAAGAGAGCGAAGAAGCTGTAAGCAATGATTAAGAAATTCAGGCTAATTATGTAATTTTCAACTGTTTAACTAAAAGAATTTCGTTTAATTGAATTTTACTAATTGCAAAACAAATACAGCCGAAAAAAATGTAAAACACTTGTTTTAATTTTTTTTTCGGCTATTTTATTGTTTTTAATTTATCAATTTTGGTGGTTTCCTTTTTTTTCGTTATAAATTCTAAGTTATTTTGTTAAAAACTTATTTTTAAAATTATCAAAACTACACATTTACAGTATCGCTTTTCAAAGCAGTAACTGTACTCTACACAAAAAGTAATAAAATAAAATACATGAAACATATTTTAATATCCATTGCATTTTTTTTTAGTTTTTTTACGATAAAAGCCAGCGAAGAAGCTTACTCTTTGGCTTCTTATTATACTTTTAGCTTGCAATTTGAACAAGCTCGAAAGCAAATTGAAATCTGTAAAAAAAGCAAAGACTTTCAAATTCAAGCACTTTATTTAGAAAATTACATCGATTTTATAACGGTTGTAATAACTCAAAGTCCCCAAAAATTCAAAATTTACACCGAAAACACCGAAAATATATACGAAAAAATTGAAAAATTAGAAGACGACTCTCCATACAAACTCTATGCAATGTCGCAAATAAAATTCAACAGCATGGTTTCTAACTTTTTATTTGGCAACAACATGACTGCCGGCTGGGACGTTTTTAGATCGAAAAAATTACTCACCGAGAACAAAAAGAAATTCCCTAATTTTCTGGAAAACAGCAAATTAAGTGGAATGTTTGATATTTTTTTTAGTGCCATTCCTTCCGAATACAAATGGGTAGCCGATGGAATTGGTCTAAATTCAAACCTTACACGCGGTTTTTCTACTCTAAAAAAATATCAAACACATTACAACAACGATACTTTGCTCAATGCCGAATCGACCATTCTTACAGCCCTTTTACTCATGCAATTTACCGAAGACAAAAATGTGGCTTACGATTTCTTGAAGAAAAAAACATTGATTAAAACCAATTCGTTGGCAAAATATGTTTATTGCAGAATAGCCGCAAGCAATAGCAAAAATGATGAAATAATTACACTTTTGCAGAATTTTAAGCAAAAATCAGGCGAACTAGATGTAGCATTTTTCGATTTTTTACTTGCCAAAGCAAAATTGAATAAACTGGATTTGACAGCAGAAACGCATTACAAAGAATTTTTGCGCACCTATTCTGGCAAAAATTACCTCAAGTTGGTTTATCAGCGGCTTTCGTGGATTGCTCTTTTTCAGAACAATAACGAAAAATACCAACAATATCTCGATAAAACTAAAAAAGAAGGAGTTATGCTTGTAGTTGAAGACAAACAGGCATACGCTGAAATAACTAACAGAAAAAAAGTAAACAAATTATTACTTTCGGGCAGGCTCTATTACGATGGAGCTTATTATGAAAAAGCACTTGCCGAAATTAACAAATGCGTTTACACAAGCCTTGATGCTACTGATAAATTGGAGTTTAATTATAGAAAAGCGCAAATCTATTACAAGCAGAAAAAGCTCGATTTAGCAATAAACTATTTTTTAGATACTATTAAGCTAGGAAGTAAAACAGAATATTATTATGCTCCTTATTCGGCTATAAATCTGGCTCTTATCTACAAAGAAAAGGGCGATTTGATTAAAGCAGAAGCTTATTTTAAAAAAGCACTTGAAATAAACAATGGCGAACAAAAATCAATCATAGAAATTAAAGCAAAAAATGGTTTAAAAAGCTTAAAAATTTGATATTTAAAGATTTAAAACAATACTAAAAATGTCTTTTTCATAAAAAGAACATCAAATTAACTAAAAAAAAGATTAAATGTTTTTTTGTAAAGCATTATACCAACTTATTTAGACTAAATAATACGGTTGTTTTTTTTAATAATCTAATAATAAAGCACTTATGCTTAAAAAAATCTAAAAAAAACACACAATAAATGTACAGGTTAATTAAAAAAATATTATTTTTTTTGCAAAATCATTTCATTCTAATCAATAAATTTCTTATGTTTACACTTTAAAACTTGTTTTTTTTGAAGTATATGAAAAAAATATCTTTGCACTGGCAAATACTTATTGCGTTAATAGCTGGAATACTTTATGGAATTTTTTTAACGGACTACATTGTTTATGTAACATGGCTGGGCGAAGTTTTTATGAACGGGCTTAATATGATTATGGTTCCGCTAGTACTTACTTCAATTGTTTCGGGTGTAGCCAATATAGGAAGTGCCGAAAATTTAAGTAAATTAGGGCTTAAAACCATGTCATTTTATCTAATAACCAGTACTTTCGCAATTATCACCGGACTGTTTTTAGTCAATTGGATTGAACCTGGCGTTGGTTTTGATTTGAAATTGACCACAAGCGTTGAAGGTTTAGAATTAGCACGAAATTCATTTGGCAGCACGCTCAAAAATATTGTTCCTCCAAATTTATTTGAAGCTTTTGCGAATAACGATACTTTATCCATAATCTTTTTTTCCTTACTTTTTGGATATTTTATTTCACAAGTTTCAATCAAATCAAGAAAACTTTTGACCGATTTTTTCAATGCGTCGTTTGAAGCTATTATGAAACTCACCATGTTCATTTTGCGCTTTACTCCTATTGGTATTTTTGGAATTATGGTAGATATTGTAGCAGAGCAAGTTAATGGTGGTAAAGATTTAGCATACCTTGCTATTAGTTTATTTTGGTATGTGGTAGTAATTTTATTGGGTATTGGCATTCACTTTTTTGTTACGCTTCCTACCCTCGTTTATGTATTTGGAAAAAAATCGAACCCTTGGAAACACATGAAAAATATGCAAGCAGCACTTTTTACTGCTTTTTCTACTTGTTCGTCAGGTGCTACACTTTCGCTAACGATGGAAGGCGTTGAACATAAAACAGGTGTTTCTAACAAAGTTTCGAGTTTTGTTTTACCGCTAGGTGCAACAATAAATATGGACGGAACTGCTCTTTATGAATGTGTTGCAGCAATTTTTATAGCTCAAGCATACGGAATAGAGCTTAGCATTGTTCAGCAAATAGTAGTTGTGGTTACAGCTCTTCTTGCTTCAATCGGTGCAGCAAGCATTCCAATGGCTGGTTTAGTTATGCTATCGATAGTGCTTACCGCAGTGGGTTTACCGCTCGAAGGCATTGGTTTAATCTTGGCTGTTGATAGAGTTTTAGATATGTTTAGAACGGCTACCAATGTATGGAGCGATACTTGTGGAGCCGTAGTTATAGCAAAATCGGAAGGTGAAAGCTTGAATATCTAAAAAAAAACTACAAAAAAATAGTTACTCTAAATATTTCTCATAATTACTTCAAGTAAGTTCGCTTGTTTTATGGGTTTTGCAATGTAGTCGTCAAAACCTGAACTTAATATTTTTTCCTTCTCACCAGAAAGGGCGTACGCTGTTTGTGCAATTATTGGAACCGTTGAATTTATTTCTTTAATAGCTGTTTTGGCATCATATCCATTCTTTTTTGGCATTTTTATATCCATCAAAACCAAGTCAATAGCGTTTGATTTAAAAAGTAAAACAGCTTCTTCACCATTACATGCTCGAAGTATTTTTACCGAAGTGTGTTTTAAGGCTTCTTCCAAAAATAAGTAATTAATTTCTTCGTCTTCAGCTATTAAAAATGTTTTATTGCTCCAGTCAATGTATTTCATAATTTCAATTTTGTTAATATTAGCGTAACTGTCAGATTATTATATAAAAAGACCATTTTTTTCTTTTTATTAGATATACTCTAAATTCTAAAAAAGTTAATAAGTGCTAAGCCAATTAAATTGGACAAAGCACTTAGATTATCATTTTCCGACTAAATACAATTTTACTAAATTACACAAATCAGAAATTTTTTTTTTGCAAAACATTGCCAGTATTTTAAATTTGCTAACGCCGATTACTAAATTTTAAATGTTGTTTTAATTTTGAGTAATCCTTTTATAAAAATCTAAATTTTAAGCACTTGGCAAAAAATGACTACAATTAAAATGGGTTCAAAGTATTTAATTGTATCACAAAAATTCTATTCATCATCTAATTTTTGAAATGATTTTTTTGAACCAGTCGATTTATGACCAACTTCCACATTAACACAACCTTCGTAGTCGGTTTCGCTCTCAGGTACAATCACTTCAATAATCAATCGTTTGGTAGTAGGAATATTTTTCCGCTGCCAATAAGGTTTTGAATCTTTTTGATTGTCGAAAATAATTTTTTCGGTATTAATTTTTTCAGTTTGCCAAACGGTATCAATATGTACAGTTTTGTCATAACGTTCTATTTTGTAAACTGGATCATAATTTTCGTCGTATTTTGGGTCTCCCCACTCGTCCACTTCTTGAATAGGGTCTCCGTTTTTATCCCTTGAATAAACAGGAGTTTCTTCTTCGTTACGGTTAATTTCTTTAACTGAGCGTTTAGTATATCTAATTGGTTCGTAAATTCTCCAATTTACATTGCCCAAAATAGGGTCGCAACATACTAAAATTCGAGCATCTTGTTTTGAATAAATAACAATAGAAGCTCTAGCCGTGTCGCCAGAAGCTAAAATAGCATAACTCGATTGGCTTCGATAATCAAAATCGCCATAAGAATCTTCACTGCAAAATTTCTTTTTTGAACAATTTTGTGCTCCGGTATAATTTATCGATAGCATACCCAGAGTTATTAAAAGAATAGTATATTTTAAAATAGTTTTCATATTCTATAAATGTATAAGTAATTGATAATTGACAACTTGAAATTGGCAATTTTGTATTGTGTTGTTGTTGAAATAGATTTAAAAAATTAAAATATAAGCTAATTTTAATTTTTTAGTCATTTAAAAAAAGTATTTTTACTTTGCATCAATCAAATTGATTAGAAAAAATTCATTTGTATTTTACTTAAAAAAAATAAATGCAATGATTATGCCTAAATATCATTTTTAAAAGAAAATTTTTCAAAATCAATCTAAAAAACTTATCGTTGAAAGTAGAAATATAAGCAATACATTAATATACAAATGCATTTCTCAATGCAGTAACTTTTTCAATCAATTTTTTGTAATTCGATTCTGTAATGTTTATATTATTTGAACCATCGTACAAATTGTAAAAATACTCTTCCAATTCGTTCAATTTTCTTACAATTTTATTGATTTCTTCATTTTTTTCGTGACTATTCAAATAATCGAGCAAGTTTTCGAGTAAGAGTTTTTGCTCGGCAATTCTAATAATTACTTCGTTTTTGGGCGAAAATTTGTCAACAGAAGCACCAGCAATATAAACACTTTCTATCCAGCTACCTATAATAATGAACGATAACAATTCGGTTTTGTTTTCAGCTTCCAAAAAAGTAGTTGCGTCCCAATAGGCATCAGAGGCAATTTCGTAAAGAGAATCAACATTTTCCAAATTATTTTCTATCCTATTAGCTACTTTTTCATTAAAGCCTTCAGAAATGGCTAATTCATCAGCCAAAATACGAGAGGTTTTAAAATATTGAAAGGTTTCTTGTGTTTTTTCAAAAACAGCGCTATAAGCCAAATCAGACGCATAAACACCTAAATTTAAAGCTTTTCGAGTTGATGTATTGTATTTTTCTCTACGTTCTATCGAATTGAGCGATTCCTTTTTAAAGGTAGCTTTGGAAGCGTACAAAAATTTATACAATTCGATAGGCGAAGGTAATTTATACACCGTTTTGTCATCGGGTTTCTCGTCTGTTTTAAGTGAATCTAATTTTCCTTCATTTTCTGTTTCTTCTGTTACACAAGAATTTATGGTTAATAAGCCAAATAGAAAAATGGGAATTAAAAACAAAATTTTTTTCATGATATTAGTTTTACAAATTTATAAATGGATATGATTATTCATTTTTGATATTGCAAATTTTAATCGCAAATAGTTATAGTATAAACTTCAAAAAAGTAGATTTATAATATGTAAGCAAATGTACAAAATTTTATTTTTTTTAACAAAAAAATAGAGCAATATGTTTCATTAAATTTTTAATAAACATATTGCTCTTAATTTTAATACAAATAATTAACTAAATTTCAAGCAATTAGTGTGAAGCTCCTTGCATTTTTAGTTTATCACCAGTTTCTTTAATTACGTCTTTTTTCCATTTATCAGAATATCCAGGGAAATTTGGACTTGCAGGAAGTGCAATTTCATTTCCGTTGCGCAAAAATACTCGGTTTTCTTCTTTTTTTACGTTGCCATCTAAGTATTTAACCAATAAAAACTGGTCGAGTTTTTGCCAAGTGTTAAATACAAATTGAACTTGTGCATTGGAATATTCCGATACAAATTGGCGAGCTTTTGCCGGATTAGTTTTGTAAAGCGACATAGCCGCTGCATCAATTGCGGCAGTGTTTTCGATGAATTTATTTTCCAAAATGGTCTGAGTTTCAATAATATCTTTAGAAACCATGTTGTAACGCATGTATGCAAAATTGGTTACTCTATTGAAAATCCAAAACATAGAAGTTGGTGAATAAGTTAGCATATCGCCATTTCCGGCTTTTATAGCTTCAGGAACTTCGTCCAAACCGCAATACAAAGGCATGAAAACATTGGTAGCTGCATCATCTACACCCCACCAAATAATTCCACCAACCCACTCGGGCAGCCAAGCGCGCGATTGTGCCACAAAAATAAATCCTGTTTGTTGTGTTGCAATAGCTCTTTCGTTGAGGTATTCTACATCGTCCGATTTCCAAGTAAGTGGTCTCCAGCGATATGGAAGTCCAAAAGCACCTGCACCTACGTCAGTTGTCATATCCAATGGAGTTCCTTCGTAATGGTCGCGCATTACGTCCATCATTTCTTTTACAGTAAGTTTGTGGTCGGGTTTTACCCAAAGCGGCATGCGATTAGTTGCAAAACCAGTTTTTGGGTCGCGAGTAATTTTTCCCATTGCGTAATCCAAATATTGGTCCATTTGGCTATTGAATTTTCTAAAACCTGCCCAAACTCTGGCTTCGCTAAAACGTGCGCCGCCAAAATCAACTGGAGCATACACTTCCGAAAAGTTAAAATCTTTGTCGGCTCCTTCGTACCATTTTCTGTCGCGTGCAAACGAAACTACGTCGTAAGCATAAACAGTTGAGATAGTTGGTAAATTGATTTTATCAAATTCTTTAGAACTGATTGAAGTTTTTCCATCACTTAATGGAAAGGTTTCGATACGTGCATGGTTGGCATGTCCAGAAATGTAACCATCTGGTATTCTGCGTGCTACCCAAACCGCACCTTTGTCGTAATCTGCTTTTCCAATCATTTCGAGAATCCAAACTTCATTGGGGTCTTGAATTGAAAACGATTCGCCAGAACTGTAATAGCCGTATTTAGCTACCAATTCGCCCATAATTTTAATGGCTTCGCGAGCATTTTTGGCTCTCGAAAGCGTAATGTAAATTAAGCTACCATAATCGATTATTGCCCCTTTTTGGCTTCCCAATTCTTCTCTACCACCATAAGTGGTTTCGCCAATAGCCAATTGATACTCATTCATATTGCCTACAACTTGGTATGTATGAGCGACTTGCTCAATATTACCCAGAAATTTTCCGGTATCCCATTCATTTACTTTGAGTAAACTTCCGGCAGGCCAATCTTGTGCTCTCCAGAAATACAATTCTCCGTAAAGTGTATGAGAATCAGCAGCATAAGTTATAAATGTGGAACCATCGGCAGAGGCACCTCTAGTTACCAAAAAATTTGTACAAGCTATTGAGCTTGAATAGTTTCCAATAAATATCGCTAGTGCGAAAAATAAAATTGTAAGTCTCTTCATTTGCTTTTACTTTAATTTTTAAATCGAAGCAATTTTTTCAAATTGTTCCCTTAAATATAGTTTACTAAATTTTATAGTTTGTGTGTAAATTTTTTACTAAATAATTAATTTACAACAGTTTATATGCTTCTTTTGTTTTGAAAAAGAAAAATAGAATGTGCTCAAATGTAATTCTTTTTTTTGAGCTTGAAAAAAAACTTATGCTTTTTAAGTATGTTTTATAACAAGGTTATTGATTTTCAACCATGTAACTTAATCGTTTTCAGACAAAATAAGCATTTTATTTATTTATTAATCAAAGATAGAAAAATAAAATTTAAATTTTTGTAAAAATCAATGCATTGTTATTCTTTTGAAGTAACAAACAAATTTTAATTCGAAAATATTTTTTGCCCTTTTAACTATTTTCGTTTACTTTGCTTCAAAATAATGCATGAATGTTATTTTATTTGTTCCGAACTTGAATTTTCAAATAATTTACAGGCATTTAGCTAAATTTAATACGATTAATTTTTATTCATTTTATAACTTGTACTATGCCGAAAAATAAGAATCATTTTGTAGCTGCTTTTGTAGCTATTTTATTCTTTACCAGTTGTTTAAACACCAACAATTCAAAATCGAAAGAAACTATCAAAAACGAAAATTCTGAATACGAACTGGCTCTAAGCTCGACCGATAGCTTGCGCAATGCGTGGAGAATCGACGAAGTAAAAATTGAAATAGACTTAAACGACGATGGCAAAAAAGAGGAATTTATAGCCATAAGTGGCTGTTCGGCGGGTTACTTTTATTCACTTTTTACCAACGAAAATGGAAACTGGAAACTAATTTCGGAAAAAGAAGAAATACCCAATGGAACTGCGCCTTCGGTTACAGTTTTAGAAGAAACTCACAAGGGTTGGCACGATTTTTCAACTTTTCAAGGTTCTAGAAACCAAAGTATTAATGAATTTACTTACACTTGGAACGGTACAATTTATGTGTTAAAAATCGAAAATCAGCAAAGAATTGACTAATAAAAGATAGATGTTTTATTAAAAGTATAATTGTTTGTTTTTTAAGTAATTATATAAAAAATACTCTTTGATTTATTCCAATTCACAATTTTAGTTGTTTATTATTGATTTTGAAATCTTATAAAACAATGTATCTTTGCGCCCGAAAAAAAATAACCCAAAAAAAGAACAAATGGAATTTATAAAAGCATTTCTTGATTTTTTCTTGCATTTAGACGAAAATTTATTTTACATGATTTTAAATTATGGCGTATGGATTTATGCCATTTTATTTTTAATCATTTTTGTAGAAACCGGACTGGTGGTAATGCCCTTTTTACCCGGCGATTCGTTGCTTTTTGCAGCCGGAACTTTTTGTGCCGGAGTAGTAAACGAAGCCGGACAAAAAGCCGAATTAAATTTATGGATAGTTTTAACCTTGCTTTTATCTGCTGCTGTAATTGGTGATGGGCTCAATTATTATTTTGGTAAAACAATAGGACTTAAAGTTTTGCATTGGAAAATACGTGGACGACAAATTGTGAAGCAAAAATACCTCGACCAAACTCACGAATTTTACGAAAAACACGGTTCTAAAACCATAATTATTGCACGTTTTGTTCCGATTGTTCGTACTTTCGCTCCTTTTGTAGCCGGAATTGGCGAAATGACTTACGGCAAATTTTTGCGCTACAACGTTGTAGGAGGTTTTTTATGGATTACAGGTTTAACTTTCTTAGGTTATTTCTTTGGAAATCTGCCATTTGTACAAAAAAACTTTGAAATTGTTATTTTCGGAATTATTGGTTTGTCGCTGCTGCCAATGGTGTTTGAAATAGTACGTAACAAAATGAAAACAGAAAAAGCAGTCTAAAAAAGTAAATTAATTTATTGCATAATAAGTAGTAGCCAAATTAAATTGTATATTTCATTTAGCCAAGTGCTTAAAATCTATTTGATTACAAAAAGGCTTGCTCAAATTAAAATAGCACTGGTGCTTAAAATATTCAATTATTAAAAAAAATACCATTTGACTTACCAAATGGTATTTTTTATTTGGAGAATACTACAAATTAATTAGCCATTTTTAAATATCAATTCGAAAATTATTCAAAAACAACAGAAAACTGCTTTAAAACACACCGTTTACTTACATTAAATTTTGTTAAATAGGTGCAAAAATGAAATAAATATTTGTACTTTTGTAGCATAAAAAATTATCGTTAAAATACTATAAATAAGAACTTTAAATGTTTTCATTAACATTTTTTATACATAAATATAGAATCCTTTAATTCAAAATAAAACAACAGACTCATGGATTTATTAAATCAAATTAAAGAAAACGCAAAGAAACACAATAAACGCATTGTACTTCCCGAAAGTTGGGAAGAAAGAACGCTCAGAGCTGCCGACGAAGTATTAGCTGAAGGTATTGCACAAATAATTCTAATAGGCGAACCAAGCGATATTCTTTCAAAAGCAGAAGGTTTTGGCTTAAAAAATATCGGCAAAGCCGAAATAGTGAACCCAAAAACCGACAGCCGTATCGATTCGTATGCCGACTTAATGGTTGAAATTCGCAAATCGAAAGGTTTGACCAAAGCAGAAGCCTTAAAACTTCTCGAAGATCCATTGTACTTAGCTACTTTAATGATAAAAGCAGGTGATGCCGATGGTGAAGTAGCTGGTGCCAACAATGCAACGGGCGACGTGTTACGTCCAGCATTTCAGTATGTTAAAACAGCTCCAGGCATAAGTGTAGTTTCTGGTGCATTTTTAATGTTCTTGAAAGACAACCAATTTGGCGAAAACGGTTTGATGGTTTTTGCCGACTGTGCCGTTCACCCAAATCCAACTGCCAAAGAACTTGCCGAAATAGCTGTTGCAACTGGAAGAACCACACGTGCAATTGCTCAAATAGAGCCAAGAATTGCTATGTTGAGCTTTTCAACCAAAGGCAGCGCAAAACACGAAATGGTGGACAAAGTAGTAGAAGCCACTCGCTTAGCCAAAGAAATGGCTCCCGATTTAAAAATCGATGGCGAACTTCAAGCCGATGCTGCAATTATTCCTTCAATTGGAAAAAGCAAAGCTCCGAACAGCGAAATAGCTGGAGTTGCTAACGTGCTGGTTTTCCCAACTTTAGAATCAGGAAACATTGCCTACAAATTAGTTCAACGCATGGCAGGTGCCGAAGCTGTTGGTCCGGTTTTGCAAGGAATGGCGGCTCCTATCAACGACCTTTCAAGAGGCTGTTCGGTGAGCGATATTGTTAATTTAGTGGCAATTACAGCCAATCAAGCTGCAAAATAATTTTTCAATTCGAAAATGAAATAATTTGAAAATTTGAAAATGAGATAATTTGAAAATGAGATAATTTGAAAATGAGATAATTTGAAAATTTGAAAATTTGAAAATGAAATAATTTGAAAATGAGATAATTTGAAAATTTGAAAATGAGATAATTTGAAAATTTGAAAATGAGATAATTTGAAAATTTGA
>DZBP01000086.1 GCA_022729915.1 Draconibacterium orientale
ATTTTTGAAAAATATGAATAGGGGCTTTGCCAAAGTTTTAAACTTTGGCAAAGTTCAAGTAAATGTTATATTCTAATGTAATGCCCCCCAGCCCCCTAAGGCAGGGCTGTTCAGTTTTAGTTAAAAGTTATACTTAATTGTAATGACCCCCCAACCCCCTGAAAGGGGGAGTTTCCACAATACGTTGGTATATACCACTTTCAGGGGTGGGGTGGGGGGGCGGTGCAGTGAATTGATAACTTATAGTTTATTATCATAGTTTTTATTTCCTCTTACCATTCTAAAATACATCTTATTGGGTGTAGAACCAGTTACCGCTTTTTTGTATTTCGAGTAACCTTTTATTCGTCCATCGACAAAATTTACCCCAAAAATAGCTTCATCGTTTGCAAAGGTTGTTCCAGTATATTTGGTTGAAGACCAAGTTTATGCATCAATTTCGCGCTCGCCTAAATCTGTATCGCCAAGCGGTTGAATGAAGTAGGTTTCGTTTATGAAATTTTTTACGGCTATTTCACTTTTTACTTGACCCCGAAAACAAAATCAACGAATACAACTCTTTTATGGTAGGAATTCGCCCAAATTTAACGTTTGAGTCAAAGCCACTGCCTCGTCATACGAAAGCTTCGAACCCATGTCTTTTTGCCACATCAAGCCGGTAACGTTATCGGTTATTGTTCCATTACCATTGTCGGTATAAGAAGGTTGATTACCTTGGTAACTAGCGTCTTGACCATAAAACGCACTTCCTACCGAAGGAGCTGAAATAACAGACGAATTGTTGTAAAACGTTTTCACATCGGTATCTACAATTGGATAATCGGTTACCGTTGGTTCTGTAATGGGCTCATTTTCATCTTCTTTTTTGCACGATGACGAAAATAAAAGTAGCACAAATGCGAGTAATAAAATACCTTTTTCGTTCATACAACATGAATGACATTTTTTATGTAAAATATTGAAAATCAATAACCCCGACCTTTAGGTCGGGAATAAATAAAAAGCAATGAATTTCAGGGCTTTAGCCCTTTACATTTTGAAAAGTGTCGCACATATTGGTTCATAAATGTAAATTTTTTTTATGTGTATTCGTTTGACTTACTTTTTTTGCAAAGGTTTAATCAAGTATATTTATTTAAAAAAATTAAGATTTGAAACAAATATAAAAATAAATAGGTAAAATTATGAGGGTTCATTTTCAACACCCAAAAAGCAAATATAGAAAAATAAACAGTGAAAACCAATACATAGAAAAAATATAGCACAAAAAACGAAAAAAAATTGCTGTGTTAAGGAAAAAAATATATATTTACGCTCCGAAAAAAATCAAAGTATTTACATACAAACATAACTAAATAAAAATGATAACTATGGCAAAAATTAAAGTTCAAAATCCTGTAGTAGAACTAGATGGCGATGAAATGACCAGAGTAATTTGGCAGTTTATCAAAGACAAACTAATACTTCCTTATCTTGATTTAGATATAAAATATTACGATTTGGGAATTGAAAAACGCGACGAAACCAATGATAAAATAACCGTAGATGCTGCCGAAGCTATTAAACAATATGGCGTTGGCATCAAATGCGCCACCATTACTCCCGACGAATACAGAGTAAAAGAATTTGGATTAAAAGAAATGTGGAAATCGCCAAACGGAACTATCCGTAACATTTTGGGAGGTACCGTTTTCCGCGAACCTATTGTAATTAAGAACATTCCAAAACTGGTGCCGGGTTGGACTATGCCTATCGTTATCGGACGTCATGCTTTTGGCGACCAATACAAAGCCACTGATTTTGTAACCAAAGGAAAAGGTAAATTAACCATTACTTTTACTCCCGAAGATGGTAGAGCTGTTCAATCTTTTGAAGTGTATAACTTTAAAGATGACGGAGTTGCAATGGCTATGTACAACACCGACGAATCCATCAAAGGTTTTGCTCATTCATGTTTCCAAATGGCATTAGACAAAAAATGGCCTCTTTATTTATCTACCAAAAATACCATTCTTAAAAAATACGATGGTAGATTCAAAGATATTTTTGAAGAAATATTCCAAAACGATTACAAAACGGCTTTTGATGCTGCCGGAATTAGTTACGAACACCGTTTGATTGACGATATGGTGGCGGCTGCATTGAAATGGGAAGGTGGATTTATTTGGGCTTGCAAAAATTACGATGGCGATGTGCAATCAGATACGCTTGCTCAAGGTTTTGGTTCTCTTGGTCTTATGACTTCTGTGCTTGTTACCCCTGACGGAAAAACAGTAGAAGCTGAGGCAGCACACGGAACAGTAACTCGCCACTATCGTATGCACCAACAAGGCAAAAAAACTTCAACAAACCCAATAGCTTCCATTTTTGCTTGGACTCGCGGGCTTGCTTACAGAGGTAAATTTGATGGCAACGAAGAACTGATTAACTTTGCTACAACCCTTGAAGATGTTTGCATCAGGACTGTTGAATCTGGTAAAATGACAAAAGATTTAGCACTTTTGATTCACGACAAAAATTTAACCGAAAAAGATTACCTCAGCACCGAAGATTTCTTGGAAGCTTTGAATCAAAATTTACAAGCACGTTTCAATTTCAAAACAGGAATTGTTTAGTGTTTGAAGATACCCCAAATTTAATTTTAATAAACCCACAAAATTTTGTGGGTTTTATTTTTTAGTTTCTATTTAGCCAAAACCATCACCCAATAATCGCCTTTACGAGCTACTGCAATGTGTGTAAAAGCTTGATTCATCATATTTAAGCAATGCCCTTCGCTGTTTTTCCAACTTTCGATTACTTCGGCATTTGTTTTTTGACTAAAAGCAATGTTTTCGCCGCAAGTTGTCCAAACGTATCCTGCATCGGTAATTCGTTGGCTGAAAGTAGAATTATCCGTTCCAACGTGCGAAAAATGCGAATTTTTTTCCATATCTTCGGCATGTCGCTTGGCGGCTGTTTCTAATTTTGTGTCCCAAGTAAGCTTAGCGGCAGAAGGTTTTGCGGTGCTTCCACATTGGCAACCGCTTAATCTTAAATTATTTACGAGTTCTAGAATTTCTACTTGATCCTCATTTTCTATTGGTGTTTCTGTTTTTTCACATGCTATCGTCAGAAAGCCAATCAATAAAATTGAAATTATTGTTTTATTCATTTTTTTTATTTTTAGTTACAAGTAAAATTTGATTTTATTTAAAAGTCCAGAGTATTTTTGTGCAACCGATTGGTTATTCCCTATTTATTTGTCTGTAATTTTTTTATTAAAATATACGTAATAGAGGTAAAATAGTTACAGAAAAGACGTGTTAAATATTCAATTAAATTTGAATGTATGTAAAACTTTTGTCAATAATTTTAACGTTATTTATTTACAAAAAGAGTTACACCATTTAAACCTGCATTGAAATTAGATTTCTTTTACTCAGGTTAACTAATTAATTCAATTGTAACGAAAGAAATTTATTTGTTTGTTTAAAAAAAAATTAGTACTTTGTATTTTTAAGTAGTTAGGTAATTCTATTAGTATTTTATAAAAATTATAAATTTCTTTGCTATTATTTTGATATATATTACTACTTTCTAAAATTGATAAATTATTTATCTGCATATTTTAACTAAACATTTTAATCTTTTACAATCTTTTATTTTGGAAAAAGTATTAAGTAAAAAAACAAGTATGAAAAAACGAACATTCTATTTATTTATATTTATTTTTCTTTTCTTATCTGAGATTTCTTTATCACAAACTGTTGATATCGAAAAGCCTTATTCCTTTTCTCATGCAAGAAAAGGGAAAATACATTTTGTTGAATTAGAAAAACCTAACTTAGAGCAAATAAAGCACGAAAACAACAAAAAATTACAATTTGCAAAAAAGATAGAAACAAGTATTGCGGTAAAAAGTAAAAATAACAGTTTTTTTAAGAACGCTGAAATTTCGATTTGGCAACTTGGCATTTGTGCAAAAGAAGCTATATCTTTAAATCTTAGTTTTTCGGATTTTAGAATTCCAAAAGGTGCGAAACTTTTTGTTTATAGTGCCGATAAAAAAACAGTTTTAGGTGCTTTTACATCTAATACAGTAGCCGAAAATGGCATTTATCCTATTATTCCAATCTATTCAGACTCTATTGTTATTGAATACACAGAGTTAAATAATTCTGAATTTGGTTCTAATTTATCTGTAAAGTCTGTTGGCTACGGTTTTTTGGATTTAAGAGAAAGTCATTCAAAATCAGGTTCGTGCAATGTAGATGTTCGCTGCGAACTCGGGCTGCCGTGGTATCTAGAAAAACGAGCTATTGCTAAAATGTTTATCGACAATGAATTTTTTTGCACCGGAAGTTTAATTAATAATACTAAAAACGATGAAACTCCGTATTTTCTAACTGCAAATCACTGTGTTTCAAATCAAAACTCTGCAAGTAATACTGTTTTTTATTTTAATTACGAAAACACCGAATGTGAAGGCTCTAGTGTAGCACTATTTCAAACCATTTCGGGTGCTAGTTTGATAGCAACGCCCGCAAACGATAATTTGCTTGACTTTTCTTTATTAAAGCTTTCTGTAAAAGTTCCTCAAGCGTTCTTACCTTATTATGCTGGCTGGGATATTAGTAGTTCAATTGTTAATCAGTCTGTTAGCATTCATCACCCCGATGGAGATGCCAAGAAAATATCCTTCGCAAGTACACCTTTACAGACTGCCTCTTATACCGGTTACATCGCTTCAACTCATTGGAAAGTAAGTAAATGGGACATTGGAACTACCGAAAGTGGCTCATCTGGTGCACCATTATTTAACCAAAACCATAATATTGTTGGTATTTTGACAGGCGGCTCAGCTTCTTGTACAGCTACTAATGAGTCCGATTATTTTGCTAAATTTTCGACTGCTTGGAGTTACTACCCCGAATCTAATAGGCAATTAAAAGCATGGCTAAATCCTGATAACGAGAATATTAATTACTTAAATGCTTATGAACCTTTCCCTTTGAGTACTGAAAATAATGCCGAAATTGTTGAATTTATTTTACCTCAAAAAGTAGTTTGTTTTGGTAAAGACTTCACCACAAAAGTTTTAATTAGAAATTTGAGTTTTATCGATTTAAACACCTTAAAACTTAAGTTGAAAATTAACGGACAATTACTTGATTCGGTAAATTGGATAGGAAATTTAAAATCGTATGAATCAGATTTTATTGAATTTAAAAATTTTCAAATGCCCGAAGGAAACTATAAGCTTACGGTAATTATTGAAAATGTAAACAATACTTCTGACCAAGAGCCAAAAAACGATACTTTATCCTATTTTTTATCGGTTAGCGATGCAAATTATTTTCGCTTAAATATAAAAACCGACGATTATGGGTACGAAACAACTTGGAAAATAATCAACTCTGCCAAAGAGACAATATTTTCAGGTGGACCTTATGCTAATAATTTTTCGGCTAGTTATGATATTTGTTTACAAGACTCTTGCGCTACTCTTATAGTTTACGATGCGGCTTCTGATGGAATATGTTGCAATTATGGAAATGGGTCTGTTGAAATTCTAAATAATTTAAATACAGCTATTTATCAAGCTCCGAGTTTTACTGATTCTGTGCATTTCTCATTTTGTGGGAAAATAATTGAACCCGATACAACTCAAAGCATTTCAATTTATCCCAATCCTTTTTTCGAAAATTTAACTGTAGTGAGTTCAAATTTAAGCAATTTGAAATACGAATTTTATTCATTAGCCGGTGTCCTTTTGCATGTAGGAGTAGTTGCTGATGAGAACACTATGATAACTTTGAATAGTTTTGATTCGGGTGTTTATATTATGCGTTTTTATGATGATAATACCTTTGAAAAATATTTTAAAATAGTAAAGCTCAATAGAAAATAAGTTTTATAGAATAAAAGTTAAAGATAGGTTATTCTATTTTTTTAATAACCACAAAAAGTCATCAATAATATTTTGCATATATATTGCTTTTTGTGGCTATTAAAGCATTTTTTATTCCGACTTTAATTCTTTAAATTCAAAGTTTAAATTTACAAGACGTTGAAAACGAAGCCCTAACGACAACATATCTTCATCAATATCCTTATATTTCCATACGATTTTAACATTGCTTTTGTTTGAAAATTTTTCTAATTCCAAAATAATTTTCATAATTTGCTTAGATGAAGCAGTATTGAAATATTCAAAATCGAAAACAAGAGTTGTTTCTGTATTTGGCTGTTTGCCATAAGTCCTTATCCAACTAATGATTACATCATAAAAATCTATCGCATTTTCGGGATACGAACGCTTAGCAATAGAAAAAATTCCTTTTTCTGCATCTAAAATCACTTCCGGTGTATCATCGGTTGGGTTTATATTTAAAGCTTCAATCTTATTCACACTTTTTTTTATTTTAATTGTTAGCGTATAAAAATATTGCTCAGAATCTGTTTTATAAAATTTAAAACCTAGCTTGTTCTCACTTTTTATGCGCATATCAATCAAACCCAGACCGGTTTTTTTTGCGCTTGCCGAATCTAAATCTAATAATACTTTATCGTAAGCATCATCAAGTTCTTCATTTTCAAGCAAATTTACGTAATTAATTTTGTCTTCAAGACTCTGATAATTTTTCGCTAAAATATAGTTTCCTGATGTAATAATAAAATTTTTTTCGTTGTTACTTATAAAAAATATTCCAGGTTTTCCAAGTTGTTCTTTACTTGTTAGTTCGCCATGTTTAACTATATTTTGTAACAGTTCCATGATTACATTAAATACTTTGATAGAAATAACAGAACTATTCATCTGACCTTCAATCATAGAAAGCAAATTAAGCATATTTTCTTGGTCAAAAATTCCTTTAAAACTTAAAATAATATTTTCTTTATTTAAAATTGTATGGAAATCGATTATTTTATCAAGTGATTGTTCTTTGATTTCTAAATTGCTAATCTCTTTTTTTTCAACTAATTGTGAAGGAACTTTTGTATTGAAATAAAAATATGATATTTTTTCGTTTATTTTACGAAAACTATAATACAATTTATTCCCCGATTTCCGGCACATTTCAATCAAACCTAAACCAGCACCTCCTTTTTTAGATAACTCCCCATTTTCAAGTACTTCTAAATAATATTTCTTCAAAGAGGCTGAATCTAAACTATTTACCATTTCTAGTTTTTCTTGCAAATCCGGAACTTTTTCATTATCAACTACATTTCCGGTTGTGATAAAAAAATGACCATCGCGCATCTGAATCAAAAAAATCCCTACTGTTTCTTCATTTTCCGGGTTTAATTCTTGATGGCGAGTTATATTTTGAAGCCCTTCAACCATAATGAAATAAACACGCCGCTTGACTGATGAAAAATTTTTTTCTTTTTCAAGGTTTGTTTCTGCAAGGGACAAGATACTTTCCGTAATGCTTCGATTAAAAACGCCTCGATAACAATATTCTAAAGTACCTTGTTGTATATCTTGAAATAATTGATAAGCTAAATCATTTGTTTCTTTCATAATATATTATACTTTATTGGCTTTTAAAATTTCATTTACCTGTAAAAGTCATTTTTTTACTACTTCTAACCTATAAGAAGTTTGTTTTATTGTTTGTATAATTTAAATATGCACTGCATGTAAAAATAGAGTTGTTTGAATATACTAACTTAAGAAAGTTGCTAAAAAAAGCATTTTTTAAGCTGTAACATATTATTATTCTGTAAATTGAATAAGAATGTATCTATTTTTCAAAAACATAAATATACTACATTATTTTATAATTTACAAATAAAGATTTTTTTTAGTGGTTTTTTAAGTTTGTTTTTCGTAAATATAATTACCTTTGTCGGGCAGTAAGTTGCTCTATCGCTGTTACATTTATCTGTAAGAGAGGAAAGTCCGGGCAACGCAGAGCGGCATACTTCTTAACGGGAAGATTCTTGTGAGGGAATAGTAGCGCAACAGAAAAATACCGCCTTTTTTTCGGAAAAGGTAAGGGTGAAAAGGTAGGGTAAGAGCCTACCGGTGCAGCAAGTGATTGTTGCAGCCGTGCGCATTATGTGTTGAAAGTTCATGTATATCAGTATTTAAGGTTTGCTCGACCTATATTGAGGGGTAGAACGATTGAGTGCGAGAGTGATTTCGTGCCTAGATAAATGATAGGGGATTTGGTAGAAATGCTAAATTACAGAATCCGGCTTATAAACTTACTGCTTTTTTTTGCTTTATATTTTAAAAGTTTTTCTTTATGAAATTTTTTTCTACTTTGGGTATTTTGCTTTTCATTTTTCTGAAGGCAAACATTTCTTTTTCTCAAGTAGTTATAAACGAATTTCTTGCTTCAAATGAAAAAAATAACTTAAACCCTTTAACTCAAACCTACGACGATTGGATTGAATTGCACAATACTACAACTTCCGATTTTGATTTGAGTAGCTGCTATTTGACTGATAATCTTACCAATCCCACAAAATGGAAATTTCCTCCAAATACCATAATTAAAGCGAATTCTTTTCTTATTGTTTGGGCTAATAGTGTTAATAATCAGTTAAATACTAATTTTAACCTTTCCGCATCAGGCGAAGAAATCGGACTTTTTTCATCAAATCTCATATTAATTGATAGTATTCGTTTTGGGCAGCAACTTTCGGATATTTCTTTTGGAAGAAAAGATGATAAAAATACTTTAAAAGTTTTTTTTAAAACACCTACTTTTCAAAAAACAAATACAGAATCAGAATATTTTTTAGGAATTTGCGAAAATCCTTCATTTACTACAAAATCTGGATTTTACAATTCTTTAGTTGTTGAAATTCAATCTAATACTTCAAACGATAGCATTTATTATACAACAGATAATTCAACACCTACTAGGAATTCAACACTTTATAAAAGTCCGTTTAGTATTTCAAAAACTACAAATATAAGAGCTGTTTGTGTACGATATAAATACCAGAATAGTTTTACTTCGGCAGCAAGCTATTTTATAAATCAAGCTCAAAACAAACTTCCCGTTTGGTCTATAACTACCGACTCTGTTAATTTGTATGGAACTACCGGAATTTATTCTCACCCTTGGACTGACGGATTAGAATGTGTTGTTGATAATGTATTTATTAACAATAATTTAGAAAGTTTTAATATAAAATCAGGGCTTAGAATTCAAGGAAGTAGCTCGGTAGGAATGCCCAAGAAATCGTTTAGAGAGTTTTATAAAAGTAACCTTGGCAACGAATATTTGAATTATCATTTGTTTTCATTAAGTAATCTGGTATTTTTCAAGAACGTTGTTTTGAGAGCTGGTTACGACGATGATTTAACCGATGGTGTAGGAACGCTTCTAAGAGACCCGCTTTCGTCTGATTTGTGGCGAAAAACAGGTGGTTTAACATCTCTTTCGGAATGGAGTGTACTTTATTTGAATGCAAAATACTGGGGAATTTACAATATACGTGAAAGCATTAATGAGTATTTTATTGAACACCACACGGGTGCAACTAACTTTGAACTAATACGTTATCAAAAGGAAGGTGCAGAGGTAAAATATGGAACCGGAATAGAATGGCAAAAATTAGTAAGCTTTTTCAATACAACCAATTTTTCAACTGAAAATAGTTTTTATGCCGCTTCTGAATTTATTGACATGGATAATTTTATAAATATCCTGGCATTTGTACATTGTACTCAATACCGAAGTTGGACTTGGGGAAGTTTTGCTTACAAAGAATATGCACCAAACAGCAAATGGCGTTGGACTATTTGGGATACTGACCGCTCTTTCACTACATCTAACTGGAATGGATTTACTGAATATCAATATTTATCAGCCGAAAAGTGGTCTAATTTTATGCCTCAGAAATTGCTTGAAAATCAAATTTTTAGGCATAAATTAATTAATAGAATTGCCGATTTACTTAATTCTGAATTTTTACCCGATAAAGCTACTGCTTCGCTTGATTCGATACAAAATATTATTGAACCAGAAATACAAAATGAGATAATACGCTGGACTTCAATTTCTTATAACTCATGGTTGGCACGTGTAGAAGGTTTACGTACTTTTTTAAACGAGCGCCCAACTTACTTGCGCAATCAAATATTAAGTTATTTTTACATCGCTGGCACTAAGCCAATTACGCTGAACGTGGAAGGCAAGGGAATGATTCAAGTCAATTCCATTAAGCCGATGAATTATCCTTGGCAAGGTATTTATTTTCAGGGAGTTGGCATTGAATTAACTGCTGTACCTTCAAAGGGTTACAAGTTTGTAAAATGGTCAAATGAACAGACTACGCTTTCTATTTCTATAATGCCTGAAAATTTTTCTGAGTTGACTGCTTTCTTTGAAGAAGATACAACTTTGGATAGTAACAAAGCTTTGGTTATTAACGAAATAAATTACAATTCTTCTCCCGTTTTCGACACTGAAGATTGGATTGAAATTTATAATCCAAATCTTGGTCAAATAAATATTTCTGATTGGATTTTAAAAGATAACAACAATTTAAATAAATTCTTTTTTCGGACAAAAACAGTTATTCTTCCTGAAAATTTTCTAGTTATTTGTAAAGACACAAATGAGTTTAAAATTCGATACCCCGAAATTAAAAATTATACCGGAAATTTCGATTTTGGATTTGGAACTTCAGATGAAGTTAAAGTTTATAATTCTAGTGGTCAATTGGTTGATTCGGTGAACTATACTTCTTCAGCACCTTGGAGTCCTGTTGCAAATGGCAGTGGTGCTAGTTTGGAATTGATTTCGCCCGATAAGAATAACGAACTTGCTGAAAATTGGATTGCTGTTTTAAACTATTATGGTACGCCAGGTAAAAAAAATAGAGTGTTAGTCGATAACATAAATTCAGTAGAAGAGGTAGAAATCCATTTCTTTCCTAATCCAGCAAGTAGTTATATTTCAGTTGTTTTACCTCAAAGCCAAGAAGGTAAGCTCAAAATTTTTGATTTGAGCGGTAATCTTCAATTGAGTTCAAATTTAAATGACAATTCTAATACAATAAACATTCAATCATTAACTAATGGATTTTATATTGTACAAATTGTGCTGAATAGCAAAATTTATAATTATAAAATGCTAAAAATAAACTAGTTTTTCTTAAGTGAGATTTTTTTAATATAATTTTAATTTTAAGGTATTTAATTAGATAATAAAAATTTAAATGGACATTCAAACAATAACCGAATCTGTATATTACTCGTATGTAATATTGCCAATTTTGATATTTTTTGCTCGAATTTTTGACCAATCTATTGGTATTTTGCGAATAATTGTAGCCACCAAAGGTTTTAAACATATAGCTTTTATTGCAGGTTTCTTTGAGTCGTTGGTTTGGCTTTTAGCTATAAGCCAAATTCTTAAAGAAGTAGATAATATAGTTGGATACATTGCTTTTGCAGCAGGTTTTGCTACCGGAAACTTTGTTGGAATTTATCTAGAACAGCGTATTTCCATTGGTTTTGTGGTAGTTAGAGTTGTTTTTAGAAAAAATTCTGATGAAACGATTCGTTTGCTTCGCAATACAAATTTTACCATTACTATTGTTGATGCATTAGGCTCAGAAGGTCCGGTGAAAATGATTTTTAGTACTATAAAGCGTAAAGAATTATCTACTTATATGAATATTCTAAACAAAAATAATCCAACGGCATATTATACTGTCGAAGATGCTAAACTTGTTCAAGAAGGAATTATTTCTAAACGAAAACCATTTTTGAATAAAACTTCTGTTCGGAAATAAAAGACCAATTTACTTTTGATTTTTTTGCTTTAAAAGTAAATTGGTTTGCCTTAATATTTTTTTTAAAAAGTAAAAACAGGAATATTTTTTCTACATTTTAAATTTCTTCTCGATGCTATTTTCGTATAAGTCTTTGATTTCTGAGATATTGCCCCAAGAAATATCGTCGATGCGCAAATCGCCTTTTGTGATATGACCTAAGGTTAAAAATGGAAATTTTTGCTCCATCATAAAATCAATAAAATCAGTTTCATTTTTTGGATTTACAGTAACTACAATGCGATTTTGGGCTTCGCCAAACAAGAAGGCATCGTTTCTATTTTCGGCATCTGTTGTGATGTCGAAGCCTAGATTATTGTAAAGTGCCGCTTCTACCAAAGTTACTATTAAGCCACCGTTTGAAATGTCGTGAGCGGAATTAATGTATTCATTATCAAAAAGTTCGCTAACTATTCTTTGCAAGTTGTGGGCTGTCTTTAAACAGAAAAAAGGAGGCGGTGAATTTTTTACTTTGTGGTACGATTTTAAATAAAGCGACGATGAAATACTGTTTTTGGTTTCTCCCAAAAGAAAAATCATGTCGCCTTTTTGTTTAAAATGCAGACTCAAGGGTTGTTTGCTTTTACGAATTGTTCCCAACATTCCAATGGTAGGAGTTGGATAAATATTCAGTTCTTTTCCATCTATCGTTGCATAGTTTTCAAAACTTGCTTTGATATTGATAATGGGTAAATTATATTCTCTGCTAACTTTATTTATGCCTTTTATTATTTCTGTAAATTGCCAGAAAATTTCCGGATTTTTATAATTTCCAATATTGATACAAGCACTGATTCCAATGGGGCGTCCTCCGCTGCAAACAATATTTCTGGCTGCTTCGGCTACAGCAATGGCTGCGCCTGTTTGTGGGTGAGCATTTACGTAGCGCGAGTTGCAGTCAACTCCCATTACCAAAGAATATTCGTCGCTAAAAGGCACAATTGCTGCGTCGGAAAGTTGATTTTCGGTATCGAATTCATGATTTTCGAGCTTGAAATGCTTGGTTAAGTATTTTTTTGAAGCAATATTTTTATGTGAAAGCAAAAACAACGCTACTTCTTTCAAATCTTCTGGCAATGGAATGTCTTTTATTGAATATTCTTTAATTTTAGACATATCAGGAGTCTTATATTCTAGATTTCGCTCGGGTATGCTATGGTTTTCGAGAATTTCAGATGGAATTTCGGCAATTTTGTTGCCATTTTCAAATATCCGTATTGAGTTCAAATCATTAATCTCACCTATATTTTGGCAACTTAAACCTGATTTTTCTATTGTTTTTGTAAATTTTTCGGTATTTTTTTTATTTACTACAAACAATGCTCTGGCAGGGCTTTCTGAAAATAAAATTTCCAGATTACTTAATTTTTGTATCGAAGTATTTATCGTGTCAATATGTAAATCTGCTCCTTTTTTTCCTTTTACTATTTTATGAATTGTTTTTATTATTCCACCTTTTTCTATGCTTTTCATTACTGCAAAATACCTTTCTGCATGACTATTTTTGCATAAATCTATTAATAATTTTTGTTGCAAATTTTCTGCTGAATAAGATGTTATGTCTTCATTATCAGATAATTGATTGAATGAATGTTCGCCTTCGTAGTGAGCTGCACTTTCTAAACTCGTATTTGCTCCTACCAGAAAAATTAAATAACCAGGTAAAATTACTTTTTTGCGTTTCAGTTCTTCGGTATCGATGCTTGCTACAGAGAAGGTGTTGATTAAAGGAAGAGAATTGAACGAATGATTGGAAAATATTTCGCCACCTACTACCGGAATATTTACGGCTTTTGAAAATTCAGAAATCGCTTTAATGATTCCAATGAGCTTGTTTTGATTTTCTTTTTCTTCAAAATCGCCTATTCTAAGCGAATCGAGTATGGCAATGGGTTTGAAATCGTTTGATATTGCGCTTTTTATTACATTTTGCACTGCTACCGAAGCGGCACTAAATGGATATTGGTGTGCAAAACCATTTTGCGAC
>DZBP01000287.1 GCA_022729915.1 Draconibacterium orientale
CTAATCAATTTCCCTTAAAAAATGGAGAAACTTCAAGAATTTCAGACGATATTGAAAAGGAAGGATTTTTTAAAAACGATGAATTTGTTATTGAAAATTTTGTTATTGATAAATTAAATAAAGAGCAAAGATTATTATTAAATCCGGAAATTGACAAAGTTGAGAAACATCTATATTTTTTTTTAACGGGTGAGATTAAAGCACTAACAGAAGAAGGAGAAAAAACAATTGAAGTTTGCGACTTAAATCGTAGTTCACTAATTTATGAAAGAAAAAAGATTATTGATGATATTTTTCGTAATTTAATTGAACTTTTAGTTGATGATAATTATATATCATTACCCAAAGAAATAGATAAATTTTTAAATAAGAATTTAAAATATTCAGTAGATTTAGAATATTCCAGATTTCGATTTTTTATATCTGAATTTTTCAATTACTTCATCATTGATAGACTAGAAGAATTAGGATTTATTGAATATGCAAAAATACTTGATAATCAATATAAAAAGAAATTTAAAACATAATAAATTCATTCATTGATAAATGCAAAAAGCCGGAAACTGAGTTTTTAGCATTTCACTTGCACATTTTAAAAAATGAACTAAAAGCAATGTATTAAGGTTACAAAATAAATAGAACTAACATATTCTGTTGCTTATCATTTTATTTACAAAAATAGAATTAAAACGATTGGTTTTGTGTGGGGGAATGTATATTTTTTTGACCATTGGTAGTAAACACAAAAACGGCTTTGTAAAATAAAATACATCTAGTAAAACCAAAAATACCCCCCAAAATAATAATATACCTACATTTTTTATTGTACTCATTGCATTTATAAGACTTATTTGATAGCTTTTAGCAAAAAATGAAACTTTTTTTGTAAAGTATAAAAAAAACTTTTTTTTATCAGACTACAATTACTACTTTTGTATGTTTTATAACATAAGTGCACGAACAAAGATAAAATACAGCAAATAACCTTATAAATAGCTATCAATCAGGCTATATAAGAATCATTAACTGTACGTTATACATAGTTCGTTATTAACTCGCAAATGTATGAAATATTAAGTTGCTCAATTGAATAAATTAAGCGATAAACTATAAGAAATAAGGCTATTACAATAACATACTTTATAAAAAAAAGTTATGATCTCATTCATAAATTGCGAAAATTGCGCAGATATAAAAATGACTATTTTTGATGTGCTTTCGGCAAAAGAAAAAGAACTATTGTACAAAAATCATTCGTGTGCCACATACAGAAAAGGGGAAATCATTTACAAAGAAGGTGAAAAACCCATAGGTTTGATAAGTTTATCGGAGGGAAAAGCCAAAATTTTTAAAGAAGGTGTTGGAGGCAGAGACCAGATTATTCGAATGGCTAGTTCTGTAAGCTTCATTGGATACAGAGCTCTTTTTTCGGGCGATAATTACACATCATCAGCCGTTGCCCTCGAAGATTGTATGGTTTGCATCATCGACAAAGAAAGCTTGTTTACGGTGCTCGAATCCAATAGTAAATTGGCTGTAAACATTATTCGCTTTATGGCGCGCGAGCTGGGCATTTCAAACTCACGAACCGTTACCCTCACTCAAAAGCACATACGCGGCAGGTTAGCCGAATCACTTTTGTTTTTGCTCGAAACTTACGGAACCGAAGAGGACAACATTACCATTAAAGTTTACCTCTCTCGCGAAGACGTAGCCAACCTTTCTAACATGACTACTTCAAATGCCATCAGAACACTTTCTGCATTCGCTTCCGAAAATGTGATCAGCATTAGTGGTAGAAAAATAAAGATATTGTACCTCAAAAAGTTACAAAAAATTAGCGAACTAGGATAATACAACGTGAAAAAGGTATTAAAAAAAAGTCATCTGATGAATAATTATACTAAAGTTTAGACTTCACTCAACTGTTAAACAGCTAATTGAATATTCATCAGATGACTAAATTTGTTGTTTTTTTTTTAAAGAACTCTTCCCAAATTTTCCTATTTTCAAATTCGGTCGAGCACTTGAGCAAAACGTTCTATTTCGTTTACAATTTCGTAAATGTACAAACGTCCCTCTTTCAATTCGTAACGGTACACAACCGGCTCTTTCATTTTGGGGTAAATCAAATGTAATTGATTGTCTTTGAGTAAATAATTCAATTGCGAACCCACACCTCCTTTGGTTGAAAACACACTGAGCGTGCTATCGTTCAAAAAGTTATACACCATTCCGTTAAACGAAAAATTGAGCGACGATTCTATTTGTTTTACCAAATCTACTTCTTTCTTCAAAGCCATTTTTTTATCGCCTTGCAATGTGCCCAGTTCGGTACTTCGTGTAGATAGCCACGAGCTACACTCTTGTTTTATTAGCGGTACATTAAATTGCCATTTTCCTTTCAATGGATTTTCTTGGGCAAGCATAAGCATTGGATTCAAAAATAAAATGCTTAAAATAATTAATTTAATACTTCTCATTTGCATTGTATTGTTTTAAATTGTACAAAAGAAACACTCTGTCAGTTGTTACTTTTTTGTTCTCAATTTAAGCAATGGCATGAATCATACCATTGCAACAAATAAAGGTATTTTTTTAGTTTTTTTTATGATTTTGGTAATAAAAGAAAAGTAAACCGTGCTTTTTGTATGCTAAAGCGTAGTGTATGAGCTTTTTTGTAAGAAATTAGTAATATACTATTTAAGTAACCACAATTTAGACTCATACTTACAATTAAGCTTTTTTGTTTTTAATTTTCCGGTAAAATAGGAGCTCGTAGAAGTGTATGTAGTTTGAATTTTTCTATTGCAAAATAAAAAAGGAAAAATTCTCTAATTTCAAAATTAGTATTATATTTGCATTATCCGTTTCAAAATTATGATGACAGAAGAACATATAAAAGAAGCTTTATCAATCAGATATATAGAACTAATTGCTGCCTTTAATGGTTATAAAACAAGTTCTACATCACCTGATTATGGAACTGATTTGGATATAAAATAAGTTGGTTTTCGTATTGAAAATCAGCACAAACGATATTTTGATACTGGTAGAGAATTAAAATTGCAATTAAAAGCAACAACAGAAAATTCGATTGTAATTGAAAATGAAATAATCAAATACGACTTAAATTCTTCTAATTACAATGATTTATTAATGAGGAAAGAATCAAAATGCCCATTAATTTTAATTTTGTTTGTGCTTCCGTCCGATAAAATAAATTGGTTAAAAATTACAGATAACGAATTAATTGCAAAGAAATGTGCATATTGGTATTTTCCTGAAGAAACAGAAGTTATATAATACTCCTCAAAATTCAGACCAGTTGTAGAAATAAAAAAAAAGAATTAATTTTGGGAACTTAT
>DZBP01000087.1:0-1720 GCA_022729915.1 Draconibacterium orientale
TTTCGTAAGTGTTCTTTGATATTTTTCAAAAATTAAAGAATTTAACCTACTTTAAAATTTAACAAATTGCACAGTTTCTGTTTGCTCTGGGTAGATTATTTTGCAAAAATAATTTCCTTTGCTCAAACTATTCGTATTTAATTGGAAACGATTACCATTTTGTGTAAATTCAATGGGTATTCGTCGTGCAAAAATATCAAAAATCTGAATATCTAATAGTTGTATGTTCGTATTCTGAATTTCGAGCGTTAAAAAATCGCCTACCGGATTGGGATAAAAACGAACAAACTCCGAACTTGAAGTTATTGAGCTTTCTATTTTTTCCAGTTCTACATCAAGTCTTGTTGCTTGACCATTCAATACAGTTATGCCGGTTTCGATTTTGTCTTTGTACCCCTCAGTCGAAAATTTCAAATCGTAGATTCCTGTTTCTATTGGGCGGTAATAGTCGCCATTTGTAATTTCAGAAAATACATACGAGTTGTCAAAATCGTGTTGAAGCACTTCTACTTTAGCTTTTAACGGATTGCCTTGTGTGTCGGAAACAAAACCATTGATGCCATAAGTTGCTTCTTTGATGTAATTAATCAAGGATTTTTTGTTGTAATTCCAATATGCAGGTAAAGAACTAGTACTCAAAAGCTTTACGTTGTGTAATTCGAGAGTTATTTCTCTACAATTTTTAAAATAGGTCATGTAATCTTGCCTAGTGCCATACGCATAATACCAATCGGCTCCACAAGTAATGCCATTGTCTTCATCGTCCATATACCCTGTTGGGCTGTTTTGCTGAGCAGTAGTGGCATAGTTTCTCGAAACTCGTTCCAACCAATCGTAATCGGCATGTGCGCGATAAGCTTGTGTCCAAACGTCCCAAGGGAAATTAACAAGCTCTATTCCACCATGAATATTTGCCGACAATACAAAATTGTGAGCTTCTGCAAAGTCTATCATGGCTTTGGTTTCGGGCTGTACACTTGTTTTTTTTGAAAAAATATTTGTAGATGTATTAAAATTAAAAAAATCTCTGTTCAAATCTTCTGAATGAGCATTGTTTCGATTGGCATAACTTACGGTACTATTTCCTCCGGCATAAGTTCCATCGGGGTTGGCAAGCGGATTTATGAATATTTCTAAGTTATCAACCAAATTGTTGGTTTTAGCTATCGGATTGTATCCTTTGAGCAAACTATCCGCAAGCCTGAGCATAAGAATATAACCTAGAGTTTCGTCGCCATGCATGGTTGCTGTATAAAAAACTTCGGGTTCTGCTTCATTTTCTTGTGCATTATCTGAAATTTTCAAAATCCACAAATCGCGTCCTTCTACACTTTTGCCTATCGATTCTAATTTACAAAGTGTTGGGTAAGTGCTTACAAAATTATTGAGCATTTGCACATAAACTTCATAGGTAGGATACCTATTCCAGCTACTCATCTGCTCAAGAGTTGTTGCCATAGTAAGTGCTTTTATATTGTGGGATTCGATTACGTCAAATGCGTAATTTAATTTTTTGAAGTATTCAAACTCCGAATCATTCAAGTATGCCCAAATCTGATTTCCAGCTACTTTGTCGATTGACATATACGACGAAAGTATGTTTACTTCAAACTTGTTGTTTGCTTGAAATACAATATTCACTTCGCCTTTTTGTTTTAAAATAGAATCAGCTTTTTGAAGCTCTCTAAGTTTTTGAGCATACGTATTTTGAAAAAAAAGA
>DZBP01000087.1:1820-13433 GCA_022729915.1 Draconibacterium orientale
TCGTTTTATTTTTTTATAATATCAATAATATTTATGGGTATCAAAATACCAATAATTCCGGCAAGTCTATTTGATTTGTCGTAAAATACTTTTTTAGAAAGTAAACCATTGAAAACATTGCCCGATTTAGTAGTGAAAAGCGATTTTTGAGCATAGTCAGTTTTGTCTCTCAAAATATTTTTCTCACGTTCTTCCACTTTTTGAGCATCTTCAAATGAAAGGAATTGGAAATCGGTTCGCCCAATAATTTCATTTTTCTCAAACCCAATTACATCGGCATAAGCAGAGTTGCAGCTCATATATTTTCCATTCACATCTTTGTAGTAAATAGGATATGAAATAGAATCGAATACACGCTCAAAAGCATCGATTGCTTTTTTCTGCTTTTGGGTTATTTCAATAAGCTCGTACTCTTTGTCTTTGCTGCGCTCTACGGCTACTTGCAATTGCTCTTGAGTAGCTCGCATTTCTTCTAAATTCTGGCGCATTTCTTCTTCTTGCGACGAAAGCATTTCCGATTGCATTTGCGATTCGTCGAGCAATTTAGCCGTTTGCGTGTTGGTTTTTATAATAGAAATACTCGAAGCTATGCTTTCTCCTATTTTTTCGAGAAACGAGATTTGATAGCTTTCAATTACTTTAAACGAGGCTATTTCGATAACGCCATAAATTACATCGTTGTATTTCAGCGGAATAAGTACCAAACAATTGGGGTTGGCTTGCCCTATTCCAGAAGTGATAGTGATGTAATCTTGAGGAATATCGGTTAAGAATATAGTTTGAGCTTCCAAAATACATCTTCCCACAAGACCTATCCCCATTTCAAAGCTTTGTTCGTCGTATTTTCGGTTGCTGTAAGCGTAAGCACCTTTTTTCTCAATATACAAATTGCGTGGATTTCGGTCGTTTATTAAGAAAATTGCACCTTGGTTGGCTTGAAGATACTCCACTAAGTTCGATATTATGGTGTAGCTAAATTCGTCCACATCGTTGCTGTTTTGTCGCAAAAGTTCGCTAAACTTAGCTATTCCGCTAGTTGTCCAAGTTATTCGGCGGTCTTCTTCTTTGCGTTTTTCATTTTCTTCTGTGGCTTTAATCAAGCTATTTTGCATTTCTTTTATCGAATTGCCCAGTAAGTCATTATTGCTTGCCAAGTGATATTCTACATGCAAATTGCCTTGCTCTATTTCGTGCGAAAAACTGGCTATCGATTTCATTGTGGTAATCAAATCGTTAGTGGATTGTGTTATTTTGCCTATTTCATCTTGCGAACTGACTTTTAGTTTGTGAATATTCAATATTTCACCTTTAACTATTTTATCAAAAACATTTCTAATTTCAATCAAGGGCTGTGTTATTTTGCCAGACAAAATAATAGCTACAAATAAATATAACAAAAGCCCCAAAACACCAATAAAAATAATATTATAATACTGTGTGTCTGCATCTTTTGTTACAATATCCACAGGCACAACTATCCCAATTGACCATGTTTTATTAATGTTATGAAAACGAATAGGTTGTATATTGACTATTACTTCTTTGCCATACTGGTCGGTGGTTCTAAAACTAAAGGCTTTGCCATTTTCAATACCTTCTAATATGAAACGCTTGTCTTTTATGTTTGGAAATAAATCTACTATGGAATTGCCTTTAAATTGGTTGTTGTTTGTTGCCAGCAACTTACCTTTATTGCTCGAAAAGAACGCATAACCTTTTGAAAAAGGGAATTTAATTTTTTCTATCAATTCTAAAAAATGATTTACCTCAATATCAATGCCCACTATTCCTTTAAATTCACCATTGTTGATTATAGGCGAATTGATACTCACCATTTTGATTGAATCGGTGCTTCCTATCTGAAAAATATCCAAATATGGCTCTGTTACCATGCACTGGCGAGTAGTTTTTATAAACAAAAAATAGGGATTAATATTCTGTCCATCCATATCTCTGGTCAAAATATCTTGCTCTTTAATTTGACTGCCACTTCTAAAAGTGCCTATTGTTTTGCGACCGTACTCAAAGTACCATAGGCTATCGATAGTACTCATATTCCACGACGACCAGACAGCTAAAATCTGTGGATTTTCTTCCAAAATTGCACTTCCCAATCGAGTATCTTCACTTCTTCGCTTTTCTAACGAATATTTCTCGTAGTCTTTTATAGCATTTACGTATGTTTTTAATACTCCAATATGGTAGTTGAATTGCGAACCCATATCGTTAGCATAGGCTAAGGAGGCGGTTTCTATCTGCTTAGTTACATTGCTAATGGCATCTTTTCTAATGGTCAAAGTGATATAAGCTATAATAGCTCCAAACAAAATAGACGATACCAATAATATAATTAATAATAATTTGGTTCTTAATTTCATGTGATTATAACGCGTTAAAAATCAAAGCAAAATAATTTTAATAAATCTATTAGTATTGCTTTTGATTTCTTTTTATTTTGAAATAATTGTTGTTCAAAGATAAAAAAAAATGGATTAAACAGCAAAACTATTTTAAATTATTGGTTTTTTATTTGGTAAATATTTTTTAAAAATTCTTGTTTGTAGTACAAATATTTGATTAGCTGATATTTGTACTAGTTATAACTATTGAACCAAAGAATGGCGAAGAAAGCTTTTTTTTAGCGAAAATTGAAATTATTGAGTTCTTTATTTATTTATTTTCATTTTTGCAAAACGATGGAATTGATTGTCGAATCGTCGTGCGAATGGAATTGCAATGTGCTTAAAATCATAAACTTTAGTCTGTTGCATCAAATTAAAACCGCAAGCTGTAAAAATTTTATCTACATACGGAAAAAGTGCATAAGCCGGAAAAAAATCGATTTGCTCAACGTTTTCGGGTAATTCAATGATGGTTTGTGTAATTATATAAAAATATACCTGCTTTTTTTCTTTTCGAGCCAAATCTGTTGCGTGTTCTATCAAAGCATAAACTTCTTCTGAAGGAGTTGAATGTACAATAAGCCAGTTTTCAAAACCCTGAGTGTGTTGAAGCTTTTGTTTAAATGCCAAAGGAAGTTCTTTGGGTGGGTAAAATAATTGAATAGTAGAATATTGAATAGAATTATCGCAAGTAAAACTTAAATGCTTTTCGCTTAGCTCTTCAAACAAATAGGACTTTGAAAATAGAATTGACTTTTCAAATTTTATCGAATTAGCATAGATTTCCCACTTCAAGTAACGCGCCAGATAAATTAATTTTGTATTCTTAAAATCAATATATTGTAGTTCGCCAACTATGCCCAACGGAAAAGTATCAACATAAAAAGTTTCAAAACAGTGCTTTTCGATTTCGCATTGAACAAAATTTGCCAATTCTTTTATATTTTGAGCTAAATATTCTGGTATTATCTGCACCTGCTCTTTTGAAAAAAACAAATCAACAAAAGGCGACGAACTCAAAATCAGACACTCGCTAATGTTAATCTGTTGAGTATAAATAAAAGCAGCAGTTCGAGACAAATGTCCCAAACCACCGCCATTTACATAAAAAAGTTTTCTGAAATTCAAGGTTTGTATCTAAGAATTTAATAATTTGAAAATCTATTTCAATTGTTTATTTAATTTTAAAAAAAAATGCAAAGAATTTGTTTACAAACCTTTAGCCAGCAATTCAGCAATTAATATTGTTTTGTCCAGCTCGCTAGTTTCCATTAGCATTACTCCAAAAGCCGACGACATTTTGTCTGTTTTTATATGATATTCAATACCTTTGCCTTTTACAATAATTTTATTGTCGGCAAAACGTACGTCTCCTATTTCATTGTCTTCGGTGTAAACTTTGCTTCTGCTTTCTTCTTTAAATTTGATTTGATACGGATTTAAGTTCTCTTCATTGTCGCTAATTTTCACTTTATCGTCGTAAAATTTTACTTTCCATTTCAATTGAGCATCGGGTGTGCGCAATTTCATCGATTCTTCACCTTTAAATTTCACTTCGGCTACAATTTCTTCCTCTTGGCTTTGATATTTTCGTTTTTCGCCCGAAAGTTTGCTTTTGTAGTGCATATTTTCTACTTTTAGCTCAATGTTAGTGCCATTAATCATAATTTCGGATAACAATTTGCCTTGCGAATCTTCTATTTTGTAGAAAACTGCACCCGATTTTACATTTTCCTCTGTTTCGAGCTTTGTTTCATTTGAAGAATCATTTGTTGTTCCCGAGTTTGAGCTGCACGAAGCAGTAATAGCCAATAATACAAAGGCTAATGAGAGAAATCTAATTATTTTTTTCATCATTCGTATTGTTTTTTTTTACATTAGTTTAAAAAGAAAGCATAAAAGTACAAAAAAATCATTAAACAATTTATTTTTTTTCTATTTTTTTTCAAAAAAAACACAACAAACAGTATTTCAAATCAATTTCTAAAAACATTAAATATTCATAATTTTTCTTAAAACTTTAAGCTTTTTGAGTAATGTTTTTTTTACAAAAAGCTTATTTTGAATTATTTAACTACCAAAATAAATATTAAAACATACGATTCATAAATATATTGATTCGCACAATTAGTATAATTCAATTTTTTTTTATTAATTTTGTGTAATTTTTAAAAAAGTAATTTTTTTTAGAAAAACAATTTAAAATCAGCAAATACAAGCAAAAATAGAATCTTCTATTCATTACTTTTTAGCTAGTGAAATATAATTTTTAGAAGCTTTTTAAGATATTTTTTTTAGTAATGTTAGTTTTATAATTTATAGAATTGAAAGGTTGTTTCTTAAGCAAAAATAACCCTGAAATTAAAATTCATTCTGAACTATATCATTTAAAACTAACAGGTTAGTATTAAAGCCACAAAAAATGGAAAAAACAAAAGTTCTATTTGTATCTCAAGAAATAACGCCATACCTTCCTGAAACAGAAATGTCGCTTATTGGTCGCTACTTACCTCAAGGGATTCTTGAAAAAGGTAGAGAAATAAGGGCTTTCATGCCTCGCTATGGTGGTGTAAACGAACGAAGGAACCAATTACATGAAGTCATTAGGCTATCGGGAATGAACATTATTATCGATGACAATGACCACCCGCTTATTATCAAAGTTGCTTCCATTCAGTCGGCTCGAATGCAGGTTTATTTCATTGACAATGAGGACTTTTTTCAACGAAAAAATCTTCTTGCTTCCGACCAAGGCGAAGCCTTTAAAGACAACGACGAGCGTGCTATCTTTTTTGCCAGAGGAGTGCTCGAAACTGTTACTAAATTGCGTTGGGCACCAGACATTGTTCATTGCCACGGTTGGATTACCAGTTTAGTTCCCTTGTTTTTGAAAAAATCATACAGAGAAGATCCTATTTTCAAAAATTCTAAAATTATTACCTCTGTTTATGACGATTTGTACCACAGAGATTATGATGATCATTTCAACAAAAAAGTAAGAATTGGCGGCGTAAAAGATAAGGATTTAGCTGTAATGGAAAAAGCTGACAGCTTAAACATAGCTAAATTGGGACTTTTCTATTCTGATGCAGTTATTTACGGTAGCCCACAAATTGACCCTCTTTTGGAAGATTATATTATTTCTACCAAAAAGCCTCGTCTTCCATACCATTCAATGGATAACTACATCGATGCTTATTCTGATTTCTACGATAAAATTTCACCCAAATAATCTTGATTTCTAAACTATTTGTGCTTTTCTTTGAAAATATTCAAATGATATAATCTTAAAAATAAGGATTTACGCTATTTGGTTTATTCTTTAATTAATGCACAAAATGTTTTATTTCAATATAACAAATTAACAATTAATATAGATAAAATGACAAAAAAGCATTCTACTTTGATACTTTTTCAAGGTATTTTAATTTTCATGTTTCTTTTTACTGCTTGTGTAAAAGAAGGAGAGTTAGGATTGAATATTTTACCACAAAGCGATGCTGTGGTATTCAAATACGACACAATTGCGGTTAGTGCATATACTTTTAAAGCCGATAGTTCTTATACTACTTCTTCGTCGAGTTGTTTATTGGGTAGCACCAACGACCTTATTTTTGGAAAAACTCAAGCTTCTTTTTTGATTAAACTCAACAACAGTTCTACGGCTTTAGTTCCCAAAAATATTATCGACATCGACTCGGTTGTTTTTCAGATTCCTTTTACCTACACTAAAGAAAAAAAAGATACTGCTACCAACGAAACCGTTTCGTACCCTACTCTCGATAGCAGTTATTACGGCAATATCAATCAAAATTTCACTTTTAGAATTTATGAAGTAGCTAAAACTATTGAAGCTGATACGGTATATTATTCTAACATGAATATTGACGATTGGTACTATTCCGGCACCGAACTTGCTCACGAAACTAAAATCTTCAACGGCAACGAAGGATTTTTAAAATTGATGCTAAACGATAATTTTATGAATAAGTTTTTAGCTGCCGACTCTGCCGACTTTGCAACATACGCTGCTTTTACCGATTTTTTTAAAGGTTTCTATGTAAAAGTTGACGAACAAGTTTCTAATGGTGGTGCTATTTTTTCATTGAACTCAACTTCGTCAAATGCTCACGTAACAGTTTATTACAGAGCCAATAACATAGCAAAAGCTACCATAGATACGTTGAGTGCTCAATATAGTTTTGGTTCTACAGCCCCTAAAGTTAATATTACCCGACACAATTACTCTGCCACATCGTTTCATTCGTATTTGAACAAAACCACTTGGCAAGATACAGTTACTTATTTACAAGCTTTAGATGGTTTAACTACTAAAATTGTAATCAAAGATTCTGAATTGCAAGGTTTACAAAATAAAGTAATTTACGATGCTCGTCTTTTGGTAAGGCTTCACGATACGCTAAATGTATCTATCAAGCCCTTTGAACTTACTGCAATGCCTATTCTTTTGCAATACAGCGACGATGGTTTAGCCAAATTGTCTATCAATGAGTACAGTCTTTCAACCGGATACACGGGTGCAGTTCGCAACAAAGACCTTTATTCGTTCAACATCACCAAATACATACAAGATTTAGTAGATGGAAAAGAAGTAAATAGCGGATTTTCAATTCAAGACCACAGCCCACAAACTTCTGCTCGACGAAGTATTTTGAGAAGCGGAAACAATTCTAAACCTATGCAAATTGTAATTAAATATTCCGATTTGCAATCAAAATAAGCACCAGTGCTTTTTAAATTTGGAGTAAATCTTTTTGTAATCAAATAAATTTTAAGCACTTGGCAAAACTAAATATACAATTTATTTTGTCTTAGTGCTTAACTATTTTTCTACTATCCAATTTGAAAGGTTTTAACATTTGAGCTTTGCCAAAGTTTTTTTATAAAGACTTTAGCAAAGCTTTTTTATTGCTAAGTTATTGATTTAAAACATCATCAATCATTAGGTCAAAGATTTGCTTAAAAGTATAATTGCTAGCTCTTATTTGCTTAGGAACTAAACTATTAGCTGTCATTCCGGGAATTGTATTTAACTCTAAGAAATAGAATTGATTGTTGCTCAAAAAGTAATCAACTCTCACTAAACCTTTACAATTTAGCAAATCATAAATATCAGAACTAATTTTCTGACACTCAAGCGTTAGTTCTTCCGAAATGCGCGCTGGTGTAATTTCTTGAGCTAAATTATCGGTATATTTAGTTTGTGTATCGAAAAACTCAGCCTCGTACACTATTTCAGTAAGCGGCAACACAATTTCGGCTTTTGTTGTTTTAACCACGCCACATGTTATTTCTACACCTTTGATAAACTCTTCTACCAAAACGGCTTTGTCTTCTTTAAAAGCCTTTTCTATAGCCGGAATCAACTCATCAATGTGTTTTACTTTCGAGGCACCATAACTTGAACCACCATTGTTGGGTTTTACAAACATGGGCAAACCGAGCTCTTTTTCTAAGTTTTCGATATTTACTTGGGCGAGGTCTTTAATTAAAATAGACTTAGCCATTTTTATGTTTCTGTTTCGCAAATACGAATTGCAAGTGTACTTATCAAAGGTAAGCGCCGAGGTAAGCATATCGCAACCAATGTACTTGATGCCAAGCATATCAAAGTAAGCTTGCAACTTGCCATCTTCTGCCGGAGTACCATGAATGGCGAAAATAATCAAATCGAAAGTGGTTTTCTGGTTGTCGAATGTAAAACTAAAATCATTTCGGTCTATAGTTGTATCGCATTGCAAGCCACTTGTAACTAACCAATCGTTTCCTCTAATAGTAATAACGTAAAGTTCGTACTTTTGGCTATCAATTTGTTTTGCCATTTCGTTGGCACTCATAAGCGAGATTGGATATTCCGATGAATTTCCACCAGTAAGTAATGCTATTTTTTTCTTCATTTTTTTAATAGGAAAAAAGCAAAACAATATAAGCAATGAACCAAATTAAATTGTATATTTCGTTTTGCCAAGTGCTTAAAATCTATTTGATTACAAAAAGGATTGCTCAAATTAAAATAGCACTGGTGCTTAAAATTGCATTGCACTTAATTGTACTGTTTTTTTACAAAGATAGTACTTTTTTGTTCAAAAATAGAGCTAATTTTATAAACTTTCTTAAAAAAATAAAAATTAGAAAAAAAAGTTTTGAATCTGAAAAAAATTTCGTTACTTTGTTATTCATTCAAAAGCCAATTTCTACCCCATTTTACCCAAAATAAAGACCATTAATTAATACAAAATTGTAAATGCGTATATTTGTATTTTTATTCAAAGAGAGTTTTGTTTTTGCTTTCAACTCGCTTGTTAATAATAAACTAAGAACATTCTTATCTTTATTTGGTATTACAATCGGAATCTTTTCGATTATTTCCGTTTTTACAGTTATTGACTCGCTCGAAGACAACATTAGAGAAAGTATAGCAAGTTTAGGCGATGATGTGGTCTATGTTCAAAAATGGCCTTGGGCAATGGGCGATAGTGAATATCCTTGGTGGAAATATATGATGCGCCCCGTACCCAGCCTTCGCGAAGCGCGCGAGCTTGCCGAAAAATCTAAATTAGCCGAAGCTGTTGCTTTTCAAGTTTTTGCTTCTAAAAATTTACAATACAAAGATAACTACGCCGAAAATATAGAAATTGAAGCCGTTACCGATGCCTACAAAAATATTAGGGTTTTTGATATTGCCAAAGGTAGATATTTCTCTGATTATGAGATGCAAAAAGGCAGCAACAAAATAATTATGGGCGCAAAAATAGCCGAAGAACTTTTCATAGCCGAAGACCCGATAGGTAAAGAAATAAAAGTAATGGGCAGAAAACTCGAAATTATTGGAGTTTTTGCCAAAGAAGGCGAAGATATGTTTGGCATTAGCAAAGACGAACGCATTATTATGCCTTTGCAATACATGCGCAACATCGTAAATATCAAAAGCGAACAATTAGGTCCTATGATTTTGGTAAAACCCAAAGCGGGAGTTTCGGTTGACGAACTCATCGACGAGCTTCGTGGTTTGATGCGTTCCATCAGACGATTGCACCCTTTAGAAGAAGATGATTTTGCATTGAATAAAACCAGCATTATTTCGCAAGGATTTGACGGCTTATTTATGGTTTTAGATATTGCAGGTATGATTATTGGCGGGTTTTCTATTCTTGTAGGTGGTTTTGGTATTGCAAACATTATGTTTGTGTCCGTTAAAGAGCAAACTACTATCATTGGTATTCAAAAAGCAATTGGAGCCAAACGCTACTTTATTTTATTGCAATTTTTGTTCGAAGCTGTTTTATTATCGCTTATTGGTGGTACTATTGGGCTGTTAATCATTTGGTTTGCTACGCTTGGTGTAAGTGCAGCTACCGATATGACGTTTGCTCTTAGCGTAAAAAATATTTTTATTGGCTTATCTATTTCGGTTACCATTGGCATTATTTCGGGGCTTTTGCCTGCATTTACTGCCTCTCGTTTAGACCCTGTAAAAGCTATTTCGCAGGTATAAAATTCAGAATAATATATTAAAAAAAAAAAACATCGTATCAACTGTATTGAAATTATTCGTAAATAAATCAATTCAAACTATTTATGAGCATATTGATACGATGATTTTCCGATTTCATAAAAACAACGAAAAACTATGCAAGATTCATCACCCCAAATCATAGACTCTATTTTGCTCCAGCAACGTAAGTTCTTTGCAAGTCAGCAAACTAAAAGCTTAAATTTTAGAATTGAACAACTCAAAAAATTTAAGGCAGCATTAATAAAATACGAAAAGAAAATAGCCGATGCACTTTGGTTAGATTTGCACAAATCTTTTGAAGAAGCCTATCTTACCGAAATTAGCATTGTGAAATTAGAAATTGATTATCACCTCAAAAATTTAAAACGATGGGCAAAACCTAAAAAAGTGTGCACGCCCATTCATGTGTTACCCTCATCGGGCAAAATAATTTACGAACCGCTAGGTGTTTCGCTAATTGTAGCTCCTTGGAACTATCCTTTCCAATTGCTTATGAATCCGCTAGTTGGTTCTATTTCGGCTGGCAATTGTGCTGTGTTAAAACCTTCGCCTTATACTGAAAATACGGCTAAAGTGATGGAAGAGATGATTAAAGAAATTTTCGACCCCAATTACATTAGCTTAGTACAAGGAGGCAGAAAAACCAATGAAATTCTCTTTTCTAAACGCTTCGATTTCATTTTTTATACCGGCAGTCCTGCCGTTGGAAAAGTAGTAATGAAAGCAGCTTCCGAAAATCTTACTCCGGTAGTGCTTGAGCTTGGTGGCAAAAGTCCCTGTATCGTTGATAAAGACGCAAACATCGACATTGCAGCCAAACGAATAATTTGGGGAAAAACAATCAATGCCGGACAAACTTGCATTGCACCCGATTATGTTTTTGTACACAAATCAGTTAAAGAACAATTGATTACTAAAATTGCTGAGCATTTAGAGGCAATGCATGGAAAAGATATTAAAGAAAGCAGTTATTATCCTCGAATTGTGAACGAGCAAGCTTTTGACCGTTTGGTAAAATACTTAAACAACGCAAACATTCGTATGGGTGGGCAAACGGATAAGACTCAACGTTTTATTTCGCCTACACTAATCGACAATGTTTCGCCCGAAAATAAAGTGATGCAAGACGAAATCTTTGGTCCTATTTTGCCAATTCTAACGTTTGAGCAAATGGACGAAGCCATTGATTATGTTAATTCTAACGAAAAGCCCCTTGCATTTTATTTCTTCGGCAAATCAGATAAAGCCAAAGATGCGCTTGCCAAAACTACTTCGGGAGGTGGTTGCATCAACGATACTTTGATGCACATTACCAATCATCATTTGCCTTTTGGGGGAGTTGGTAATAGTGGTTTGGGAAAATACCATGGAAAACAAAGCTTTTTGGCTTTTAGCAACCAAAGAGGAATAGTTTCGACACCTACTTGGATAGACTTGCCGCTCAAATACGTTCCATTTAAGTATTTCAATCTTATCCGCAAAATTATTTAAAAGTGAAAGGTGAAAGGTGAAAGATAAAAGGTGAAAGATAAAAGATAAAAGATAAAAGATAAAAAATAAAAAATAAAAAATAAAAAATAAAAAATAAAAGATAAAAAATAAAAGATTTTATCACTTTTTACTTTTCACTTTTCACTTTTCACTTTTCACTTTTCACTTTTCACTTTTCACTTT
>DZBP01000088.1 GCA_022729915.1 Draconibacterium orientale
CAATGCAGCTTATTTGCTCATTTGTGCAAAGTATTTGTAAAAATAAGGAATTGTTTCGATGCCTTTGAAAAAGTTGAACAATGCAAAGTTTTCGTTGGGCGAATGGATTGCGTCAGATTCCAAGCCAAAGCCCATTAAAATAGTTTTAACACCCAACACACGTTCGAAAGTAGATATAATTGGAATACTACCTCCGCTACGCACCGGAATGGGTTTTTTACCAAAAGTTTCGGTATAAGCTTTGTCGGCAGCTAAATACGCAATGCTATCGGTTGGCGAAACGTAAGCGTTTCCTCCATGCAAGTATTCGGTTTTCACTTTAACACTTTTAGGAGCATGCTTTTGGAAATGTGCATCGAAAAGTGCAGCTATTTTTTCGGGGTCTTGGTTTGGCACAAGGCGCATAGATATCTTGGCATAAGCCGTTGAAGGTAACACTGTTTTAGTTCCTTCGCCTGTATATCCCGACCAAATTCCGTTTACATCGAGTGTAGGTCTAATTCCGGTTCGTTCCATAGTAGAATAACCGGCTTCGCCTTGTTCTTGTTCTATATCAAGGGCTTGTTTGTATTGTTCTAAATCGAAAGGTGCTTTCGCCATTAGTTCTCGTTCGGCTTGGCTGAGTTCTTGCACATCGTCGTAAAAACCTTCAATGGCAATGTGTCCGTTAGCATCAATTAAGTCGCCTATCATTTTAGCCAACACATTAGCCGGATTGGCTACGGCACCACCAAAAATACCCGAATGCAAATCGCGCTTAGGTCCGGTCATTTCTACTTGCATGTACGACAAACCTCTCAAACCACTTGTTATCGAAGGAATATCTTGTGCAATCATTCCGGTATCGGAAACTAAAATAACATCTGATTTGAGCATTTCTTTGTTTTGAACACAAAAAGCTTCTAAGCTCGACGAGCCTACTTCTTCTTCGCCTTCAATCATAAATTTCACATTGCAAGGCAAGTTGTTGGTTTTTACCATGTATTCAAAAGCCTTTGCGTGCATAAAGGCTTGTCCTTTGTCGTCGTTAGCACCTCTAGCCCAAATTCTATCCTCTTTAATTATTGGCTCGAAAGGTTCCGAATTCCAAAGCTCAAAAGGCTCGGCAGGCATTACATCGTAGTGCCCATAGACCAAAACGGTTGGTAAATCTGCGGAAATTATTTTCTCGCCATAAACAACCGGATTTCCTTCGGTAGTCATAACTTGAGCTTTGTCGGCACCTGCTTTGAGGAGAAGCTCTTTCCAGTATTCGGCAGCTTTAGTCATATCATCTTTGTGCTCAGACTTTGCGCTAACCGATGGAATACGTATAAGCCCAAACAATTCGTCAAGAAAGCGAGCTTTATTTTCTTCTATATATTGTTTTATGTTCATAATTGTTGTATTATTTAGAATGTTGTGTAGTAAATTTCTTTGAAAAAAAAGGATTAAAAATGTCCAATTTTGAATACCCAAAACTTTTGTCCAATAAAATTAATAATCGAACTTACTCCCGTAGCACCAATAAAAGCAACAAGGTATTTCAAAGGAATGGGCTCAAACAAATCGTAATTGTGTAATACGTAAATTAAAGTCGAATTAACGGTAACATTTACAATAAGCGATGTGCCATAAAGTAAAGCAAATTTAAACGCTCTTACTTTGGAATGATTTGTTTGCCTCCAAGTCCAATGTTTGTTGAAAAAATAAGTAACACCCATGCCACATAAGAATGAAAGTGCCTTTGCAAATGCTTCGTTGGTTAAAGAAAAAATGTGTTCGGGAAAAATGGTTAAAAACAAATAATAGCAAGTTAAATCTACCATTACTGCGGTTAATCCAATCAACACAAACTTAATGAGTTGTTTCTTCAAATTTGAAATCGTTTTTGAATAAAGCCACCATTGACTTTCGGTAATCCATTTAATATTCATGCTTTTAATAAATTATAATGCGCTTAATATGTTTTTTCAAAAGTAAAATAAATTTTAGAAAATACAAATTTTTTGTAGAATTTTGCAACTTTAATTAAACTTTCTCAAATTTATAAACCGCAATAATTTTTAAAATAAACGTTCCAATTTAATTCACACGAACTATAAAAAAGTAAATGTTTTAAATTAGTTGCTATTATTTTATATAAATTTTTCTACCATTCAAATTTATTCTTTCTTAGTTGTAAATTTATTTTAATTAGTTATTTAAAAGAATTAATAAAGTATATAATTTAACTAAAATAACAAAATGAATAATTAACATTTGATAATTAACAATTACTTAAACGGCTAAAACTATTTTTCTATTTGTTTTGAAAATTCTATAAAAATTTATACCTTGCACATTCAATAATTAGTTTACTTCTATATTTATATTTTATAGTTGAACATCTAAATATTTTTTGTAGTGTTTTGAAAAACAGATTTATACAAAACCTAAAAAGATACAAAAATGTTGTATGCTTTGTTGTTTTTACATGTTCAAAAAAAAGTTTTTATTTTATATTCTAATATTTTTAAACTTAATAGCAGTAAAGTAAATTGTAGTCAAAATTTAGTTTGAATTGAGTTCTACAAGAATTAGTTAAATAGATTTTAGATACAGTTATTTCTTGCAAACGATTAATTATGAGCAATAAAATAAAATTAAGACAGTACGTATATTTTTTTCTGTTCGCCATATTTTTTCCCAAAATAGGATTGGCTGATGATATAAATGTAGTGGTGTACAATGCACCACCTTTGATTTATCAAGACGAAAATGGTGTTCCCAAAGGCGTTTTTATTGATATTTTGAATGAAATAGCAATAAAAGAAAATTGGAAATTGAACTATAAATATTATGAAATAGTAGATATTCTAAAAGCCGTAAAACGCAATGAAATAGATATTATTCCCGATGTAATAAAAAAAAGTAGCGATTCGCTTTATTTTGGTTCCGAACCCGTTTTGAGTAGTTGGGGAAAACTCTATTTTTCAAAAAACTTCTATGCCGAAAACATTACCGAGCTACAAGGCAAAACGATTGTTATTCAGGCAGGCGACCATATTGTTGAAGGTGCAGATAATGGTTTTATCAAACTTTTGAATTCTTTTGACATAAAAGTAAAAATAATTCAAGTTAAAACGTATGAAGAAGTTTTCCAAGCTCTAAAAGCCGGACGGGCTCATGCCGGAGTTGTTAATAGAATTTTTGGGGATTTGAATTATGAAAAGTATGAAATAAAAAAATCAGAAATTATTTTTTCGCCAGTAACGCTTACTTTTGCCTCACCTTCCAACAATCCAAAAGCCATTAAATACATCGATATTATTGATACTTACATAAAGCAATTTAAAAAAGACCAACACTCCATTTATTTTGCTGCACTCGATAAGTATTTAATTGCGGCAAAATATAATTTTATACCTCAATGGCTGCTGACTACCTTATTGGTTGTTGGTTTGTTAATTGTTGTTCTCATTGGAGCTAGTTTTTTTATGAGGTATCAAATAGCAAAAAAAACGAAGGAACTTTCGACCACAAATTTACAACTAAATATTAATACTGGAAAAACAGAAAAAATAAATCAAGAATTAATAGAAAGTAATAGAAAATTTTCTACACTAATCAATAATTTGAGAGGTGTTGTATTTAGAGCTAAAAACGAAAGGGCTTGGCCCATGGAATTTATTAGTGGCGGTGTGCTCGAATTGACAGGATACAATGCCGAAACATTTTTAAAACCTACCGGATTTACTTGGCTTTCGGTTATTTACCACGAAGATATGTCCACTGTTTGGAATTACATTCAAACAGCATTGCAAAAACAAAAAAATTACGAGATTTCTTATCGCATAATTAATAGCGAAGGACAAATAAAATGGGTAAATGAAAAAGGAGAAGCAGTATTGAATGAATCTAACAAAATTATTGCAGTAGAAGGTTTTATAACCGATATTACGCTCTTCAAAGAAAAAGAAATAGAACTTACAAAACACAAAGAAAATCTTGAAAAAATAGTAACCGAACGAACAAAAGAAGTTACAGCAAAGAACAATGAATTGAGCAAGTATAACTCTGAGCTTTCGGTAATTAACGAGCAGTTAATTGTTGAAGTAGCTGACCGAAAACTGGCTCAGGAACGTTCTGTTAAACTTTCTGACGAATTGCAAGAAATAAATGTACAACTTGAAGAACGGCAAGAAGAAATACTGCAACAAGCTGAAGTTTTGGCAATTACCAACGAAGAGCTTGAACGAAAAAAAACTACGCTCGAAGAAATTCTAACCGAATTGAAAAACGCTCAATCGAAATTAATTCAATCGGAAAAGATGGCAACCGTAGGACAGCTTACAGCAGGAATTGCGCATGAGATTAATAATCCGGTAAATTTTATTAATGCCGGCATTGATTCGCTCGAGATTATTCTCAACGATATTATGTTGGTAGTAAGGCATTACAACGAAATTGACAGCACAAATCTAGCTGAAAAGTTAGAACAAATAAACAAGCTTAAAACGCAACTAAATTACAATAAACTAATAGAAGGTGTCGAAAAACTTACCAAGAATATAAAAACCGGAGCTGTACGAACAACACAGATTGTGAAAAGTTTGCGGTTATTTTCGAGGCTTGATGAAAGCGATATTAAATTTGTCGATTTACACGAAAATATTGATTCAACTCTTGTTATGCTTCAAAACAAATACAAAAACCGAATTAATATAATAAAGGATTACACAAAATTTGCAATGCTCGAGTGCTTTCCAGGTAAAATAAATCAGGTATTTATGAACTTGCTTGTGAATGCTATTGATTCGATACCAGACAAAGGAGATATAACTATAAAAACTGGTATTTCAGAAGAAAAATGCGAAGGAAAGCCAAAGTATGTTTACATTAGCATAAAAGATACAGGAGTAGGAATGAGCCCCGAAGTTATGAGTCGAATTTTCGAGCCTTTTTTTACAACAAAAGAAATTGGCAAAGGTACAGGTTTAGGATTATCAATTAGTTATAGCATAATTGAAGACCATAATGGCGAAATAGAAGTGTTTAGTGAAGTAGGTAAAGGCACTGAATTTTTTATAACCTTGCCCGTTACTTCGCAATTAGCAAATGCAAAAAACCAAAATATCTGAAGACCGTGAAATATAAAAATAATTCAATATTATACATTGATGACGATGCGCAAAATCTTTTGGTTTTTGAATATGCTTTTATGCGCTATTACAAAATTTTCATAACAGAAGACATTAGTGAAGCATGGAAAATTATTGAAAGCGAAGAGATTGGCGTTATCATAAGCGACCAACGAATGCCAGAGCAATTAGGTATCGATTTCTTGAAAGAAGTTTCGGAGAAATACCCCGAAATTATTCGTATATTACTCACTGCTTATGCGGATATAAACTTGATAGTAGAAGCAATTAACACCGGAAAAGTATATGCTTACATAACAAAACCTTGGGACGGTGAAGAACTCAGAATTAAATTGGACAATGCTCTGGAAGCTTACAATTTAAAGCGTGAAAACAAAGATTTAATCTATCATCTGTCTAAGTCCAATGAAGAATTGAATAGAATTAACAATAAATTGATAAAAGAAATAGAAGAAAACTCCATTCTTACTCATGCCATAGAGCAAACCAGTGAGCTGGTTATGCTTATGGATATTTCTCAAAAAATTATTTACGTTAATAGTGCATTTATAAAAATATCAGGATATTCAAAAGAAGAAGTTATTGGCAAAAAAATATCAGATTTGGATAAAGAAGTTCATAAACATTTATTACAACACATTTGGGAAGATTTAGGAAATGGAATTGCTTGGACAGGGAAATATGATTACAAAAAGAAAAATGGCGAAATATTTAAACACGAAACAACCATTTCCGCTATTTTTAATAACTACAAACAAGTAACCAATTACGTGCTTGTAGGAAGAGACGTTACCAAAGAAGCAGAAATGCAAGAAATGCTCAATCAAAAGCAAAAACTTGAAGCTATTGGAACTTTAGCAGGAGGCATCGCTCACGATTTTAATAATATTTTGGTGCCAATTCAAGGCTATGCCCTTCTTTTGGAAGACGAAATTAACCCCGAAAGTCAGGCTTGGGACGATTTGCAACAGATTATTACCGCTACCGAGCGTGCAAAGCATTTAGTTGAACAAATTCTAACCTTTAGCAAAAAAAGAACCATTGTTCTAAAAAAAATTCACGTTATCGAACTCATCAAAGATGCCTTAAAACTTATAAAATCCTCAATTCCGCAAAATGTCGAAACATCTATCGAAATCAAAGCCAGTAACGATTATATTTTTGCAGACCCAGTTCAGATTCAACAAATTATAATAAATTTGTGCAACAATGCCTTCCAAACAATGGAAGATAAGCATGGTTACTTGAAAATAATAATCCAAAATACAACAATAGAAAATACCGAAAAATATTTATTTTCGGATTTAACTGTCGGTGGCGAATACCTCGAAATAATCGTCAGCGATAATGGCATGGGAATGAGCAAAGAAGTGGTAAATAAAATTTTCGATCCCTTTTTTACAACCAAACAAAAAGGAAAAGGAACCGGTTTGGGCTTATCGAACGTGCATGGCATAGTAAGTTCGCTCAAAGGCAATATCTGTGTGGAAACAGAACCCGATAAAGGAACTACATTTCATATTCTTTTGCCAACTATAAAAAGCATTGAAGAAGCTCTTAATGTGAGTCAAAAAATTCAGAAAGGCAACAAACAACTCATAATAACAATCGACGACGACGAGTTGGTTTTAAACTACGTAGCAAATACTCTCAAAGAATTGAATTACAGAGTAAAAGCTTTTATAAATAGCAGCGAAGCCTTCGAGTTTGTCAAAGAATACCATTCGGAAATTAGCTTAATTATATCTGATTTTAATATGCCGGAAATTACCGGAAAAGATTTAATTGATAAGCTCAACGAAAACAATATTGATTTAGAAGTGATATTAATTACTGGCTATAAAGAACAATTAAATAGGTACAACCTAAAAAATATAATATTGTCGAAACCGTTTAATACGGTAGAACTTTCTGAAGCTATACAAAAAGTTTTGGTACAAAAAAGCTAACAGATTGTTAAATTGATAAAATAGGGAAAAAGCCATGAAAACAGATAAAAAATTATCGGAAGAACAACAAAATCAATTGCTTAATGTTTTGAAAATACGTTTCGAGAAAAATAAAAACCGACACAAAGAGTTGGAATGGGAAAAAATTCAAGCAAAATTGAAAACCCTACCCAACAAAATGTGGACGCTGGCTCAAATGGAAGAGACCGGAGGTGAGCCAGATGTAGTTAGTTTTGATGCACAAAGTGATGAATATCTATTCTTTGACAGTTCACCTGAAAGTCCAAAAGAGCGTAGAAGTATTTGCTACGACCGTGAAGCATTGGAATCGAGAAAGGAAAACAAACCCCTAAATAATGCAGTTGATTTGGCTACAACAATTGGAATAGAACTTTTGACCGAAGAACAATATCGGTATTTACAAACACTAGGAAACTTTGATACAAAAACTTCGAGTTGGGTAAAAACTCCCGCAGATATTAGAAAACTTGGGGGAGCTATTTTTTGCGAATTTAGGTACGACCATGTATTTGTTTTTCACAACAGTGCACCTTCGTACTATGTTGCCAGAGGTTTCAGAGGTTTTTTGAGCGTTTAGCTTTTATTTTTTACAAAAAAGTGTAATAACACTTTTTTGTATGATGTGTTAAATTAACAAATTGTCAAATTTTCAAACAAACTAGAATAGTTTTCGTTTTATAAAAAAAATGTACTTATATTTGTAACCGAAAAAATTTAATCTCAATCAATTTGTTTAAGACGAATTAAACAAATATAACACATTGCAAATAAGCAAAATAAATTCAAATAAATTTGTTCTAATTTAAGCAAAACTAGCGAAACTAGCATTGTTTTTATAGCAAAATAAATAGATTTGATAAAAAATAAAATATGATATTCGAAATAGCTTTAACACTTTTTCTGGTGCTGCTAAATGGTTTTTTTGTGGCAGCAGAGTTTTCTATTGTAAAAGTTCGTTACTCCCAAATACATTTAAAAGCCGAACAAGGAAATCGATTAGCAAAAAAATCTCGCCACATAATCAATCACTTAGACACTTATTTATCTGCCACACAATTAGGAATAACTTTGGCAAGTTTAGGTTTAGGGTGGATTGGCGAACCGGTTGTTGCTAAAATTATTGCAGCCACCTTGTCGGTAATGAATATTGAAGTTTCAAAAGAATTGCTTCACACAATTTCTATTCCTATTGGTTTCTTGGTAATTACTATTTTGCATATTGTATTTGGCGAATTAGCTCCCAAATCAATTGCCATTAGAAAAGCCGAGCCAACCACACTCACTATTGCTTATCCACTCTATTTGTTTTTTGTGATTTTTCGCCCGTTTATTTGGCTTATGAATTACATTTCAAATATGTTTTTGAATTTAATAGGAATCAAACCCATAGGTGAACACGAAATTCATAGCACCGAAGAGCTCAAATTGTTGGTAGAACAAAGCAAAGACGGTGGCGAAATTCAAAAAGAAAACTACGAACTCATCAAAAATGCCTTTGAATTTACCGACCACAGTGCTAAGCAAATAATGATTCCACGTTCGCAGGTTTTTTCGCTCGATATGGATTTGTCCACTCACGAAATTATCAAACTGATACTCGAAAATGGATATTCTCGCGTGCCCATGTATCAAAGTTCTATTGACAACATTGTGGGCATTGTGTATGCAAAAGACTTGTACAAAGAACATTTCAAAAATCCCGATTTTAACATCAAAGACCATTTGCAAAACGTTCATTTTATATACGAAAACAAGCAAATTAGCGATATTCTTTCCGATTTTCAAAAGCAACACGTACATTTAGGTGTTGTGATTGATGAGTTTGGTGGCACTCAAGGTATTGTAACCTTAGAAGATATTTTGGAAGAATTGGTAGGCGAAATTCAAGACGAAGATGACGACGAAAAGCCAATTGTAGATAAAAAAGATGAAAACACATTTATTGTTCAATCTACTCAGCCTTTAGACGACATCAATGAATTTTTGCCTCGACCGTTTTCGTTGAGCGACCATTACACAACACTCTCTGGCTTATTGTTTTACCATTTCAATAAAATACCGAAGGTAAATGAAAAAATAAGTGTAGCCGGATACGAAATTACCATTACTAAAATTCTTCACCGAACTATACAAATCGTTGTTTTGAAGGACATTCTCGAAAATCAAGAACTAACAACTAATGATTGATAACAAATGAGAAAATTTAGAAGACCGCCAGAGCCAAGTTTTTGGAAAAATAATTTTGACAAGAAGAAATATCCGAATTTTAAAGAAATAAAAGAAATTCTTTCGGAAGTTACTCAATCTCATTGTTCTTATTGTGATGTAATTTTGAATGTTTCCATAGAAATAGATAATTTCCTACCTAAAAATATTTTCCCCGATATAGCTAATGATTGGAATAATCTTTATTTATGTTGTCCTATTTGTAGTAGATTCAAAAACAACCATTTATTCGAAAAATACTATGAAACACTATTAAGACCAGATGATAACGATTATTCTTTTGAAAGATATTTTGTTTGTAATTTTGAAACAGGCGCAATTGCCCCAAATCAGGGAGCTTCGGAAATAGAAAAAAAACAAGCCGAAATTACGATAAATGTTTTAAATTTGAATAGAAAGCAGTTGTTAGAATCCAGATTATCTGAATACAACCGCGTGAAACAGATTCTATATGTTGTAAAATCGAATGCCGAGCTAAAAGGCGAACAATTTGATTTTAAAAAATACGGTGATATTTTGGATATTGACAAATATTCGTATCGTTATTTTTTAGAACAAGCATTTTCGGAATCTTTGCCTGTAAATAATGCGAATGAAATAGCTGAATTTAAACAAATTGACAAAGAATTTGAACGCATTAGAATTAAAAATATTTCTATAAAAAACATTAAAGGGTTTAGCGATATTTCAATTGATTTCAATACCGAAAATCAAACCAATTTAATTTTAGGCATTAATGGACGTGGCAAAACAACTATACTACAATTAATTGCAGTTGCTTTACAACAGTTAGAAAACAAAATCCTTTCAAAAAAATGGAATCAAATTGTAAAAAAAGGAGCAAGTGATGGAACTTTTTCTATACAATTTGAAAATCATAACGGATTAGAATTAAAGATAAACGTAACTCAAAACGATGACATTATTTTTGAACAGGGCAATGAAGTGTATCAAAAAATTAAAAATGATGTTTTAATTTTGGCTTACGGCTCATACAGAAGAACCACAGAAAGATATGATAATGAAAACGATAGCTTCCAATGTGTTTCTTCACTTTTTGGCGATAATTATTTAAAAAACATCAAAACACCCGGTGTTGCCGGTTATCTCAAAAATAATTTTAATTACATTAAAGATTTAATCAATAAAATATTTCAATCGGCTGAAACTGAAAACCAAGTGTTGTTGGATAGTTTCGACGATTATCACTTTTATTTTACAACCCCAACGAACAAACAAAATATTATTTCTTTTGATGCCTTGGCCGAAGGGTACAAAGCGGTTTTTGTTTGGCTTATCGACATGATTATCCGCATTGTAGAGCGTGGCTATACCATTTTTTCGACCGAAAAAATAAATGGAATTGTGATGATTGATGAGATTGATTTGCACTTACACCCAACTTGGCAGAGAACGCTTATGCCAACTTTGAATATAATTTTTCCAAATATACAATTCATTATTACTTCCCACAGCCCTTTTGTAATACAGTCATTGTCAATAGCTGACGTAATTATGCTTGTTTTATCTAAAAATGAAATTAAAACCAAAAGAATTAAAAAAGACGGTAAATTCAATACCTACAAAATAGATGAAATTATAGAAAAAATACTTAGCGTAGAAACCGGAGATTTAATGATAAACGATTGGCTCACAAACAAATTGGAGTTGCTCGAAAAAGCTGTTGAAGACAATAAAAAAGACGAAATACGCGCAATTGTAAAAGAACTTAAAACGAATTTACCAAGAAACAGTGGTTTTCACGATTACATTGATATTTTAACTGACGGTTTAATCAAATAAATTTTCGAGTATGATTGCCCTACAAAAAGAAAAAATTGCAGATTACAACGCTTGGCTAAATAACACAAAAGACCAACTGAATGAGCATTTTGAAAACTATTTGCACAAAAAGAAAAAAGATTGGATAACCCAAGCAAACAGAGAAAAAATACAATCGTTTTTATTTGCTACTTCTTTCGGTAAATGTGCCTATTGCGAACGAAAACCAAACGATGGCGGAGGGTATCTTGAAATTGAACATATTGTGCCAAAATCAAAAAATAAAAACTTAGTTTTTTCGTTTGAAAATCTTCTTCCATCGTGCAAACAATGCAATACAATAAAAGGTAATAAAGATAGCAACGGCATTTTAAATCCGTATAACGAAAAAAGTTTTAAAGTACATTTAGAATTAGATTTTCAAACCATGAAAATATCGGGTTTGTCGGAAAATGGAAAAAAAACAATTGATATTTTAAATTTGTCGCTTAATGCAAAAGATTTTAGACTCGATGAAAAATATTTTAAAGGTGCTATTCATTACAGAGTAAAAATTAAAGAAGATATTGACAAAGCATTAATTATCAAGAAAAAACACAAAGAAAATCAAACCATAGATTGTCTTTTTGATGAAATTGTTGCCCTTTTAGAACGAATTGATGTAAAAAGTGCAAATACTTCAACTTATGCAACTTATTTGCTCAACAATCAAACATTTAACGAATTGATAGATTTTGTAAAATCGAAAGATGAAGGTAAATTTTTGGAAATAGATAAATTGCTGAAAGAAAAATCAAAATATTCTATAGCAATAAAGTTTAAATAGAATAGCAATATTCTTTGTACGAAAAACAAATGGTTTTGCTTTCAAAATACAAATTACAAAAAAACATATTGACAACTTAAACTTATTACAAAATTTCATTTTTTTAAAACCATGCAAGAATTAGAAATTAAAGGCAAGAAAGCCAAACAAGCTGCTCGTTTTTTGAACAATGCGGGTGCTTTTGCTAAAAATACAGCATTAACAAACTCAGCAAATGCATTATTGCTTAATACTGAGTTTATTCTTTCGGAGAATAAAAAAGATTTAGACAGCGCCGAAGAAAATGGTGTGAAAGGTGCACTTTTAGACCGCTTGCGCCTTACGCCCGATAGGATTCAAGGCATGGCAAAAGGCTTACAACAAATTGCGCTTTTAGAAGACCCAATAGGCGAGGTACTTTCGATGAAAACCCGACCTAATGGCTTAATTATAGGCAAAATGCGTGTACCCATGGGAGTAATTGGAATCATTTACGAAGCTCGCCCCAATGTTACTGCCGATGCCTTTGGTTTGTGTTTAAAATCGGGCAATGCAACCATCTTGCGTGGTGGAAAAGAAGCCATTAACTCTAACAAAGCCATTGTAAAAGTGTTGCAAGAAGCAGTAGTTCAAAGTGGTTTTCCCGAAAGCTGCGTACAATTAGTAGAAGACACTTCGCGCGAAAGTGCTGTGGCTATGATGAAACTCAACGATTACCTGGATTTACTTATTCCTCGTGGAGGAGCTGGTTTAATTCAAACAGTAGTTAAAAACTCAAGCGTTCCGGTTATTGAAACGGGAGTTGGCAATTGCCATGTGTTTGTGGACAAAGAAGCTGATTTTGAAAAAGCCATTGCCATTACCCTCAATGCCAAAACCCAAAGACCCGGCGTGTGCAATGCTGCCGAAACGTTACTTGTTCACAAAGACATTGCCAACGACTTTTTGCCTAAAATGGCAAAAGAATTAGCCTTGAAAAAAGTAGAAATGCGCGGTTGCGAAACAGTTTGCAGCCTCGTGCCGCAAGCAATTAAAGCTACCGACGAGGATTGGGATACAGAATACCTCGATTTCATTTTGGCAATGAAAGTAGTCGATTCTGCCGATGCTGCCATTGAGCACATTCACCAGCATGGCACTATGCACTCCGAAGCCATTATTACTGAGAACTATACAACCGCTCAGCGTTTCTTAAAAGAGGTAGATGCCGCTGCGGTGTATGTAAACGCATCTACTCGTTTTACAGATGGCGAAGAGTTTGGTTTTGGTGCCGAAATTGGAATTAGTACCCAAAAACTTCACGCACGTGGACCAATGGGCTTGGTAGAAATGACTTCTACCAAATACATTATTTACGGAAATGGTCAAATTCGATAAGTCATCAATTGAAAACCAAATCTTTACAATCGAAATAAGTTATTTCGTTTAAAAAAAACTTTTTTAAACGAAATAACTTTTTATATTATTTTCCACAAAATTTTCAATCATTCAAATTTGCCAGTTTTTAG
>DZBP01000089.1:0-12161 GCA_022729915.1 Draconibacterium orientale
AGATAGTTAGGATTTACCTCTTCGTTTTGGATGGCTTTTTAGACCCGACTCATTAAACATTAAACATTAAACATTAAACATTAATCGTTAAACATTAACCATTAAATATAGTCTTTTCTAATAAATAAACCTTTTTGTTCCATTTCGGCATTGATGCGTTTGATGAGTTTTACTTTGTCTTTTAACGGCAAAAAAGCAGATTTAAAGCCATTTAGAATCAGATATTTGATTTCATCGGCAGTAAAACCAAGTTTTTCAATAGCAAGCATATACTCATCGGTTAGACAAACTTTTGAAATCAAACGATTATCAGTATTTAATGTAACCCGCAAGCCTAAGTCAAAATAAAATTTAATTGGGTGGTCTTCAACATGTTTTACTGCTTTTGTTTGAATATTGGAAGTGATACACATTTCGAGTGGAATACGATGGTCGTTCACGTAATTGAGTAAATCGCCATCTTCGCGCAAACGTGTGCCGTGTCCAATTCGGTTTGCGCTAATGAAGTGAATGGCTTGTTCAATGGATTCGGGTCCATAAGCTTCACCAGCGTGAGCAGTTGTGTTAATATTGTTGTTGATGATTAAGAAAAAAGCTTCTTTGTGGTCTTTTGCCGGAAAATCTCTTTCTGCTCCTGCCAAGTCAAATCCTACAACGCCTTTGTTTTTGTAAGCCACCGCCAATTCTGCTACTTTCATGGTATCTTCGGGCGAAGTATGCCTAATCCCGCAAATGATAATGCCTATTTTGATGTCGAAATCTCTTTCAGCTTCGTGAGCACCTTTCAGAACAGCATCAATTATTTCGGTCATTTTCAAACCTTTTCTGATGTGCCAAAGTGGAGCAAATCGAATTTCGATGTATCTAACATTCTCTTCAGCAGCATCTTCGGCAAGTTCATAGGTGGCTCTTCTGAGCGACTCTTCGCTTTGCAAAACGGCAGCAGTTATATCAAATGGGCGCAAATATTCTTCTAAACTTTTGCATTCCATGCCTACTTCCAAAATTCGCTTGAGTTCGTCAATGTCGTCAGTCGGAAGTTTTACATTTTCTTTTTTGGCAATATCCACAATGGTTTCTACACGCATTGAGCCGTCCAAATGGCAATGCAATTCTGCTTTTGGAAGACTTTTTACAAATTCTCTGGTTAGTTCTATCATAGTTTTTGGTTTATTTATGAATATATTTTATATTTTTTTATAATAAAATCTTTAGTTTCCGGTTTTTTTATTTCTTATTCAATAAAGTCGATTCTAATTATTGAAATATCGTCGGTATTTGAAAGCGCGTATTTGTTTTTCAAAATATTTAATTTTCTGCTCAACATCGACTTGTTACCTTGCAAAAAATCATCGATTATTAAATAGGCAATTGGGTCAATGATTAAATCTTCCATCGAATTTGTTTGGTTTTTGAACGAAAGGATTCCATCGGTAGCAATGGTTACGTTTTTTGTTTCTGAAAACTGAAAATGCTTAATTTCATTTCGATACCAACTTTCAAAACCATTCTTTTTTTCAATAGTTTCTAAATGATAAGCCAAATAGTTTGGAGTATTGTTTTGGTTTATTATTTCATTTTGTCGGTTTTGCGAAAGAAAACCATCGCCAATTGCTATTATTTTAGCCTCTCTGTTTTGCTTATTCAAAAGACAAAAAATACCTGTGGAAAGTAACTCACTTGTTGGTATTTTTAATTCTTTTTGTATGCTAATTACTTTATTTATAAATAATTGCGAGAGTTCTTGCATCAAATTCTCTAAATCAATTGTCCGGTTTAAATCGAGAGAGAAAAAGGAATTACGCAAAATTTTTCCAAATAAGGCAGATGCAAAATGAGAGTCTTTTCCGGTGCTGCAACCATCAAAAACAGCACACAAAATTAGGTTTTGGCGTTCTTCCGAAAGCAAAAAGTCTTCATTTGTATCTTTGTGCAAACTACCTTTGCGAGAAATTGTATTTATAATGAAATTGTTTGGTTTTTCCATTTTCTGGCTTTTTTTCTTTTGCAAAACTATCATTAATTTTCGTTTTACGAAAGTAAAATACACCTTTTTTTTGTTTGAGAAACAGTATTTTTTTGTTGGTATTTATGTCAAAATACAAAAAAAAAATTGCTGTTTGCTTTTCTATACAAAGAAAAGACAAACAGCATAAAGTAACTATTGGTAAGCAAAAGAACATTTAAATTAAATAGATTGAAGAAATGTACACAAATTTGTTTCCCTATCAAGTTCCAATTTCTGGCGCAAGCGCAAACGTGCTCTTTCGGCTTCACTTTCTTTTATCGCTTTTTCGGCTAACTTTCGCTCGGTAATATCCGAACTGCAAACTAAGATGCCTTGAAATGTTTCATTCTGATAATAAGGCAAATAACTTGTTTGAATAATCAGTTCATTACCATCGTTTTTTTTAAACCGTGTTTTCAAAAACAACCGATTCGCCTAATTTCGGTCTTGTCAAATATTTTGATGCCACTTCTAAACTATTACCCTCTAAAATATCTTTTACATTTTTGCCAATAATTTCTTCTTTTTTTCGGTTGTAAGCAGATGCATATCCTTCATTTACAAACAAATAATCGTGATTTTTGTTCAAAAGTGAAATAAAAACCAGAATATTATCGGCAACATGAATGACATTTTTTATGTAAAATATTGAAAATCAATAACCCCGACCTTTAGGTCGGGAATAAATAAAAAGCAATGAATTTCAGGGCTTTAGCCCTTTACATTTTGAAAAGTGTCGCACATATTGTTATTTGATTTTAGTTAAAAAAACAAAACCCGCATTTTTTTAAAAAAAAAGTGCGGGTTTTATTGTTTCATTTACAGCATAATACTCTAAAAATCAGGAGTTGGCGAAGCTTGTCCAACCGAAACCATTGAAATAGATTGCGAAATAAAACCAATCATGCTTTTAATCTGGTCGCCAGTTGCGCCCACTTTGGCTAAATGTTCGATGCCCATTTGTCGGCGAGCTTTTTGAAAATCAGCCGTTCCGCCAATTCCAAACAGCACCGAAGTGAAACTAAAAGCACTCCGTTCGTCGCGATTCAGCTCATCAATCATTTGTTTCACTAAATGTGGCGATTTTTTCGAGCTATTGTCTTCACCATCAGTGATTATGAAGAGCAAGGTTTTTGTTTCAACTCCCGAATTTTCGAGGTTTGTACGGTAATTGATTGCATTTTGAAGCCCCAAAAAAGCAGCATCGAACAAAGCAGTTGCGCCACCTATATTCTTCGAAAAATCAGTCGGTTGAATGTTGCGGATTGGCATAAAACCATTTTTTACACGCACTTGGTCGCTAAATTCGATAATCGACACAAACAAACGCTCGGCAATGTGCGATTTTTGCATACTTTCTACAAACGAATTGAACGCAAAATTCAACTCATGTATGTAATTTTGAACCGAATACGAAGTATCTACCACAAAAACGGCATTAATCGTTTCATCGGTTTCGATGTCTTCGGGATTGAAATTCCCAAAATCTATGTTGAAATCTAAATTATTATAATTTTCCATAATTTTAAATTGTTAAATTGTTAAATTGTTAAATTGTTAAATTGTTAAACTTTTACAATGTTAAATTCCGATAATTAAATATGAATAAACAACTAACAATTAATAATTAATAATTAATATTGACAATTACTTCAAAAATGGTTCGTTAGCAGTGGAAGTAAAACGAACGCCCATTTTGCGAGCTTTATCGTAAATTGGATCGCCAAGAGTCTCAAAACCAGTTACATTCGACATACAATCTTCAACAATTATAAATTTAGAAGCCAAATTTGGAGCTTCGTTCAAAACTTGTTTCAAACTATTTGCAACACAATGCGATTTGGCTTCACCGGCTAAATATACATTTTGATATTGCTCTAAAGTCTTGATTAAGTTGTGGTTAAGTTGAGTTTCGGGACGTTTTGGGTCTGGAATCTGTGCATGAAAAGCTCCAAAATGTTCCGTAAACGGATACGTACCTTTTGCTACGGTTTGGAAAAATTTTCCTTGCTCTGTCCATTTTATAATCGACTGCATTAGAGGCTCATAAATAGCTGCACCTTCCGAACCAATTATACAATGTGCGGGCCAAATTACGTGTGGAAATTCGCCTTGTTTTTCTAATTCACGCAAGTAATTTAAGCAAGTTGCAGGGTCAAAACGAGGAGTCCAAGTTCCATTTTCCACTTCTTTTGACGTGATTACAGTAAAAGGAGCAGGAAAATTGCCTTGTTTGTCTTGCCAAAAACTTGGGTGAGCAATGTCATTGGGTTGATGCATATCGAGCGTAACTCCTATGAAATCAATTTCATGACTATTGTTGTCTATCCATTTGGAAAGGCGTTTCATATCTTTGTCGGCACCTTCTACAAAAAGAGAACCACGGTTATTTCCGGCAGCATCACCAGGGTTGCAAAATGAATTTTGCGGATCTATAATTAAAAGAGCATTTTTTTTCATGGCTTTTGAATATTTAAAGTTTGACGTGTTTCATTTTTTTTACACTACAAAGATACAGTCAATCTCTCTCATTTTGGTTTAGAAATTGTTCATTATAAAGTTCTTGTTTGTTCAAAAATTCAAAAATTGTTCAAAAAAAGTTCAAAATAGATTGAAACCGCTTGTTTTGTTTGGTTTTTAAAGGTTTATAGATTTTTTTTAAAATAGATTTTTTTATTTCAATTTTAAAAAAAATAACTTACTTTTGTAAACAAAAAACAACTATATCACTAAGTTTAATTTTAGAAAAATGAGATTAGAGGTTCAAAATTTGGGAATTATCAAACAAGCTGAAATTGATTTGAATAAAAATCTTTTAATTCTTACGGGTTACAACAATACCGGAAAAACTTACTTAACTTATTTATTGTATGGGTTTTACAAATTATTAAAAAAACTTTCGGAAGAAAGCTTGAAATTTGATTTTGTTGAAAAAAACAAAGATTTTTTCGACCTTTTTGAAGTCCAAAATAATTCTACCGATACGAATTGGGATTTAGAAGTAAGCCTTGATTTTCACAAGGAATTTAATAAAATAATATCTGTTTTTCAAAATAAACTAATAGAATATTGTTATGAAGTCTTCCTTGTTAAGAATATAAAACTGATATTAACAATTATTATTTCAGACGAAGATAAAAATAATATTTTAGATAGAAATTATATTTTACAAGCAGGAAATCATTTTTTTTCAATAGAAAATGGAATTTTAAAAAACAGGAAAATATATTCGAAAGATAAGTTTTTAAACGGTGGAGAAATTATTAATAGTTTAAAAATCAATACGTTTAATCATTTTTTTGAATATTTACTTTCTTTACCTAATGAAATTTATTTTTTCCCCGCCGAAAGGTCGGCACTCAATCAATACGCTTACGACATTATTTACACACGAGCCGAAAAATATGAAGAAGCTCAAAATCAAATATTTTCAGAAAATAAAACGGCAAAATACGAAATACCGGAATATCCATTAGCTATAAACGATTATATCAAATTGGTGTATAATTTACGAAAATGGCGTAAAAATATCACCCAATTTGACGAAATAGCGTTAAAAATTGAAAAAATACTTGGCGGAAAAGTTTTTGTAGATGAACATGGAATTATTAAGTTTCTGACTAGCGACACGCAGCAATTTCTTGAACTTCATTTGACTTCATCTACAGTTAAAAGCTTGTCTGTATTGGTTTTATATTTGCGACATGTGGCTAATTTTGGTGATATAATTTTTATCGACGAACCAGAAATCAATCTTCACCCCGAAAATCAGCGAAAATTAGCCCGTATTATTGCCGAATTGAGCAATTTAGGTTTAAAACTCATAGTAAGCACTCACAGCGATTATTTTACAAAAGAATTGGCAAGCCTGATAATGCTTAGCAAAAATTTTGAAAACAAAAAAGAGTTATTAGAAGAATTTGAACTCATTGAAAATGAACTAATTAAAAAAGAAACAATCAGCATCTATTCCTCCTCACGCAATGGACAAATTAAAGAAGAAAAAATAAATGGATTTGGCATTGAAGTAGAATACTTTGATAGTGTGATAGATAACCAAAGCCAAATGTTTAACAAAGTTTACTATATGACCAATGAAGAGTAATGAAAAAAATATTATTGACACTCTAAAAACTATTTTCAATGAACAAACAATTGTTGATAAAAACAATATTTATATAGAAAAAGGTAAAAATAATAAAAGTATTGTTTTAATAGAACAAGCTAATGATGATAAACCTAAATCATTGCAAAAAATTAAAATATTAGGTTTTGACAATATTTATTTCGTTATTAATTTTGACAAACTTCCATTTTTACATGGAAGAACAGATACGTCTTGTTCCGAGAAGGATAGCTTGCTTATTGCTGAAAATATCAGAAAATCATGTGATTACATTGTTTGGGCGAATATTGAAGGGCAAGATGTTCTCTTATTAATAGAGTTGAAATCAACTCATAATAAGGATACTATCTCAAAATTCAAAAGTTCAAAATCTTTTGTAATATATTTCAATGCACTCATCAATGAATTTTATCCAGACATCAGTAATATCAGTGATTTTCATATCATTCCAATTTTAATTAACCAAGCAAAAGGTAGAAAAACAACACCAACAACCATTGAAAATTTCACTTTTTTTCATGTGCCAATGGGAACTGATACAACATATCCAATATTTAAAGATAGCGAATTATTATTAACAAATAAAAAATGAAAAAAATAACCATTCTAATTTTATTTAACACATTGTATTTTAGTGTTTTAGCACAGACAAATCAATTTAAAGTAAAAGTTGGCGACCCAGCTCCCGATTTTAGTCTAAAACTAACTGATGGCAAAATATTCAAGCTATCCGAAAATAAAGGTAAAGTCATTGTACTTCAATTTACTGCAAGCTGGTGTGGTGTTTGCACAAAAGAAATGCCACACATCGAAAAAAGAATTTGGCTGCCTCATAAGTCAAAGGGAATCATCGTGTTAGCTGTCGATAGAGAAGAACCGGATTATACTGTGAAAAGCTATCAAAAACGTGCGCCGGTTACCTATCCATTTGCAATGGATTTAGATGCTGGCGTTTTTAACAAATATGCCGAAGCCGGTAGCGGCGTAACTCGCAATGTAGTCATTGATAAAAACGGTAAAATTGCTTATCTCACAAGGCTTTACAATGAGCCTGAATTTGCAAAAATGGTACAAAAAGTAAATAGTTTGATGCAGTAAGTACAATTATTTTTTAGGAATATTAGTAAAAAAGAAAAGCCGTCGTTTTAAAAAAAACGAACGGCTTTTTGTGTAAAATCATAATTATTAATCATAAGCAACAAATAGTTATAGGCTTAACTGAAGTATTATTGGTTATTATTTATAATACAAAAGTACATCTTTTTTTTGAACTAAAAAATTGTATATCGTTAAATCTTTGTTAGAGGTTGTTTAAATTTGAATAAATTAATGTTTATCAAATAGTTATATAAAATCTTATTTTTGGTTCAATCTTAGTAGAACGCTAAAATGTAACAGTGTAAAAACCTTATTATTTTATTTTAAGACAAAACAATAAGGGAATTAAGGATAAATAGTGTTTGAAAAAAACTTGTAATTAGTTATAAATAAATTAGTTCTATTAAATTTACCAAAATAAATAGCTCTGTGAAAGTCTGGGAAGATTCAACATACAAAGCAGCTCATTATTCTTTCAAAAGTAAACTTTCAGCCCATTTTTCAGCTTCTGCGATTGTAGAACAAATTTTATTTGGCCAGTCTGGTTTTTTTATCAAAAAAATACCTTTCAAAACCATGCTAACCAAAATATTTTTTGATACATAAGCAACTCCTAATGCCGAATTTTTTATTGTATGCGCATTTTCTTTCAACCAATTACCAATTTTAATTCGGTTACTTGCTATCATATAACGAATTTTATCAGAAATATAAATTACAACAATGTTCTTATACGTTTGATAAATTTTAGTCATATCAGTTAAATATTGATCAACGTCTTCTTCCGTTGGATTTTCACTGTTGAATGTTACATAAATTAACGGATATTTTTCCGTTTCAATTTCACAGAATTTCATTTTGTAAAAGTTTTAGTTTTTTTATAGTAAAAGATTGAATTCTCTATTTTCGTTAGATTTAATATACAAAAATAGTCATTTTTTTTTATTTCAATTTATTTTCCTAAAATTATATTGAAATTTTTATCGACTAAAGCGTTTTTAAAGAAAACAAAAAAAGTCGACTAAAAGCCGACTTTTTTTTATTTTTCCTCTAAAAAAGAGTTAATTTTTTGGTTTTACGTTTGAGCTAACTTGTACTTCTTTTTTAGGTCGAGCTTCAATTTCTTTATCCGAATGTTTTCTAAAAACAAAATACAAACCTGCCAAAAAGAACGGAATACTCAAAATTTGTCCCATATTTAAAACCATTGAATCTTCAAAGGCTTCTTGATTTTCTTTCAAAAATTCAATCAAAAAACGAGCAGCAAAAGCAAAAATTAAGAAAATGCCAAACATAAATCCTGGTTTATTTTTGTATTCGGTTTTCTCGTAAATATATACAAGTGCCAGAAATACAATGAAATATGAAAATGCTTCGTACAATTGGGTCGGATGGCGGGCAACCAACGGATAATAAGCTTTTGCGCGTACAAATTCTACGCCCCAAGCTACATCTGTCTGGAAACCAAATATTTCGCTGTTCATAAAATTACCTAATCTAATCAAAAATGCTCCTAAAGCAACAACTACCATAATGCGGTCAAAAACCCATAGTGGCGTGCGTTTTGATACAAATTTTGAAAACAAAATCAGTGCAATTACTATCCCAATAGCACCTCCGTGGCTAGCTAAACCACCATGCCAAATTTTAATAATTTCGCCCGGATTTTGAGAATAATAGTCCCAATCGTAGAAAAAAACATGACCGAAACGAGCTCCTAAAACCACAGCTAACATCATGTAAATAAGCAATTTATCAGCCCAGTCGTCAGGAATATTCTCTAGTTTGAACATTCGTGTAATAATCGAAAACCCAAACAAAAACGCCATTGCAAACAACAAACCGTACCACCTGATTTCAAACGGTCCGAGCTTAAATAAAGTAGGGCTAACGTCCCAAATTATTGATAATAAATTCATTAAAATGTAGTTTTTAAATTTATTAATTGAAAAATAATCTTCAAAATTAATAAAAAATCAGATGTAGAAAACTTTTTTTAGATAAAAATTGAAGCACTTCTAAAAAAGAATTTTCATTTATATGATAAATAATCTGGTACATTTTAAGCAATCTATTCGTTTTTGATCCCAAACAAATTGATGCACAAATAAATAACTAAGATTACCGAAAAATTAAAATAAATAATTCACAAAAAAACATAAAATTTAAAATATATTTGGAAAATTAAAAGTTTATACTTAAATTGTAATTCGAAAATAAAGAAAAAATAGAGAAATTTCTTTCATTCAAAGAAAATTCAATTTGTTTTTTATAAAAAAAGAAATCTTTGAAATTGACTCTTAAACCAAAGCAATTCAATATATTAGCTAAATTTTAACAACACAAATCAAATTTCTTAAAATACTTAATAGACTATGCGACAATTAAAAATCTCGAAGTCCATAACCAATCGCTCAAATGCCTCATTAGATAAGTATCTACAAGAGATAAGCCGAGTAGAATTAATCAGTGTAGAAGAAGAAGTAGAATTTGCACGCCGTATAAGAGCCAATGACAATGTGGCTTTAAATAAATTGGTAAAAGCGAACTTGCGCTTTGTTGTTTCAGTTGCAAAGCAATATCAAAATCAAGGACTTAGTCTTCCAGACTTAATCAATGAAGGAAACTTGGGCTTAATAAAAGCGGCTCGAAAATTTGATGAAACTCGTGGCTTTAAATTTATTTCGTATGCTGTGTGGTGGATACGCCAATCGATTCTTCAAGCACTTGCAGAACAGGCTCGTATCGTGCGTTTACCTCTCAACCAAGTAGGCTCGCTCAATAGAATTAAAAAGGCAAAAGCTGAATTTGAACAAGAGCACCATAGAGCTCCAAATATTAAGGAATTGGCAGAAATGCTCGATATTCCTGAGAAAAAACTTAAAGAAAGCCTAAATGTCAGAAGTCGGCATGTTTCAGTTGATGCTCCTTTTACAACCGATGATGAAAGCAATCTTCTTGACGTTATTGAAAATACCGATTCGCCTTTTGCCGACAGTAAATTAATCGACGAATCGCTTTCTGATGAGATAGATAGAGCTTTAACTACTCTTACGATGCGCGAAAAAGAAATTGTAAAATCCTTTTATGGCATTCAACAAGCCGAAATGAGTTTGGAAGAAATTGGCGATAAATTTGGTTTAACTCGTGAGCGTGTGCGCCAAATTAAGGAAAAAGCGGTTAGGCGTTTGCGCCATTCTTCGCGCAGTAAAATGCTAAAAACGTATTTAGGGTAATTTGAAATAGATAAATTAAATTGTATTTGTAAATACCGAAAAACTTTGTAAGAAAATAATATTTTTCTAGCAAAGTTTTCTTTATTTACTAATCAAACAATTTATTTTTTTACAAATTATCAAAAACCAATTTTAAATTCGCCAAAACTTGCATTACAGTTTCTCGGCTGCATGCCAAATTGATGCGCTGAAAACCGTTTCCACTTTTTCCAAACATTTCGCCAGTATTAAAGCCTACATTTGCTTTGTGAATCAGCAAATTGTTCAGTTCTTGTTGTGGCAAATTGTAGCCCCTAAAATCGAGCCAAGCAAGATAAGTTCCTTCGGGTTTTAACATTTTAATTTTAGGCAAATTTTCGTTCAAAAAAGTAGCGGTAACATCAATATTTCCTTGCAAATAGGCAAGTAATTGTTCGAGCCAGTTTTCTCCTTTTTCGTAAGCTTCCATAAGAGCAATATTACCGAAAATATTTCCAGTATAAAGGTGCAAATTTTCGAGTGTATTGTTATAAATTTCAAGTAATTTGGGATTTTCAGCAATCATAACCGAAGTAGAAAGTCCGGCTAAATTAAATGTTTTGCTGGGTGCAAAAAACGAAATTGTTTGCTTGGATATTGCTTCAGATAGTTGCGCAATAGGCTGATATTTATGCGGTTTGAAAACCAAATCGGAATGAATATCATCTGAAACAATCAATACGTTGTGTTTTACACAGATTTCGCCCAAACGAAGCAATTCGTCTTTTTTCCAAACTCTTCCCACAGGATTGTGTGGATTGCTCAAAATCAACATTTTAGTTCTGGAATCTATCTGTGCTTCCAATTTTTCGAAATTCATTTCATAAAAGCCATTATCTTCAATGAGTTCATTTTCAACTAATTGTCGCCCTGTATCTTTCACAGTGCTATGAAAAGGATGATAAACTGGAGTTTGGATTATAATTTTGTCGCCAGCTTGCGTAAACGCCAAAACAGCCATTGCCAAACCCGGCACAACTCCGGGCGAATAAGCTATTGATTGAGGTTGAACAGTCCAATTATGTCTCTTTTTCAGCCAATTAGCAACCGAATTATAAAAACGCTCTCCCCTAGAAGTGTAGCCCAAAATAGAATGCTCACATCGTTTTTTAATTGCATCGAGAATAAAATCGGGTGTTTCAAAATCCATATCGGCAACCCACATCGGAATCACATTTTCATTTTTAAATACCTGATTTCTAAACTCATACTTTATAGAATCAGTTCCCAAACGTGAAACCACTTTATCAAAGTCGTATATTTTTTTCATTTTATAAGTCGTTATTTTAAAATCAAAACAAAATTAAAACATTTAAGCCAAATTACACAGTTTTTTTTAATAAAAAAAGAAGAAATAAATACAAAAAAACCTGAAAATAGCCAAAAAGTGCAATAAAATATTTTTTTTTTAGAGGTTAAATAACTTATAAATAGCCAACTAAAAAAAAGTTTATTTTTTTTTCAAAAAACTATTGCACATACAAAAAATCACTCTATATTTGCAACCGCAAAAAAGGGGCGATTAGCTCAGCTGGTTCAGAGCACCTGGTTTACACCCAGGGGGTCATAAGTTCGAATCTTATATCGCCCACGTTTTTAAAAAGTTTTACCGTATTTTACGGGCGATTAGCTCAGCTGGTTCAGAGCACCTGGTTTACACCCAGGGGGTCATAAG
>DZBP01000089.1:12261-13402 GCA_022729915.1 Draconibacterium orientale
TTCGAATCTTATATCGCCCACAAAAGCTACTCATTGCGAGTAGCTTTTTTTGTTTTTAGGTGTTTTACTGCTTTTTTTTCATCATTTATCACACTTTTTCAAAAGCAATTTCCTAATTACTAAATTTCTGAATCAAGCAAGAATTTTGAAATGTCCTTTGCTTTTTTGCCAAAAAAAACGTATTTTTGTAAAAATAAAATTCAGAAAACATGAAACTTCTCAATCCAATATACGACTCGGTTTTTAAATATTTGATGGAAGATTTGGAAATAGCCAAAGGCTTCATTTCTACCATTATAGGCTCTGAAATAACCGAACTTTATCCTGCACCGCAAGAAGCCACTTCGATAGCTTTAACCTTAAAACACAATCAGTTACCGCTACATAGAATGGATTATGTGGCAATTATAAAAATGGGCGAAGATAAATTTGAAAAGGTAGTAGTTGAAGTACAAAAATCGCCTTTTATACCCGAAATTGAGCGTTTTCGCAATTATCTTGCCGAAAAATATTCAAAAATCAGCACTTACAAACTAAACGACCAACAAATAGAAGAACATCTTCCTATTAAAACTATTTACTTGTTGGACAAGAAATTAAGTGATACTTTACCAGCCGTTTTGCATCGCAAGGGCGACTATTACGATGTGCTTTACCAGAAAAAATATGAAGGCGAAAAAAATAAATACGTAGAATTGCTAACGCACGATTCGTGGTTTATTCAAATAGAAAAACTTCCGCCGGATTTGAAGAACGATTTAACAAAAATTTTGAGCGTTTTCGCACCTTGGATGCGTGACCCTGACGAAGAATTTTACATCAATGTAGATGACAAAGAGCTTTTGGACAAGAAACACGCCTTGTTTCATCGAATTTTGTTGCGTTTGCAAAATGCTACGCACAATAAAAATTTATTGTTGGCACTAAAAACCGAAAGTCAAATAGAAGACGAAATAGAAAAATACATAAAACAAGCCGAAAAAGAACGCTTACAAAAAGAAGCTGCTTTGGCAAAAGAAAAAGAAGAACGCCGACAAAAAGATGAGGCTTTGGCAAAAGAAAAAGAAAAAAGCATTAAATTTGCAGAAAAAATGCTCAAATACGGCGAAACAATAGAAGAAATAATGCAAGAAACGGGTTT
>DZBP01000288.1:0-1444 GCA_022729915.1 Draconibacterium orientale
CTAGAACTTAACAGCCCTACTTTGCTACGGTACCAACTTACAAAGGGCGTGTAGTAGGTATTAAACTGTGCCTGAGAAAATTACTGAATGTTTTCTTCCATTGGCAAGCCATATTCCTCTATCATCTTAATTCCGAGAGTTTCCAATTCGTCTAACACCGGATTGTAAATAGTAGGAAGGGTAGGGCGCAGAACACCTTTCTCGCTAATTATGCCCGAAAGAATGTTTTTAACACCAATTGCTGCCGGAAGTGCTACCGTGCGTGCTATGGCAGTGTCGGTTTGGGGATTTCCAAAATTGAGCAAGCTCGATTTGATAACTTCTCTTCTACCGTCTTCATATTCAGCTAAAAAGATGTGTTGCATTGCAACCATATCGCTGGCATCGTCGGCAAGTATCATTTTTGAAATCATTCGGTCTGAAGTAATTTCAAAAGGGGTTGTTTTTTTGTATCCCATGTCTTTATCGGAAAGTAAGTCGATGTAATACAAGGCATCGAGGAGCAATTCGACATCTTCGTCGTCAAAAAAATTGCTGATTTTGTCTTCAATGCTAAAATCAGATTCGTCGTTAATCATTGTTTCCACAAACTGTTTGTAGCTCATGCCTGTAAAATCCATTTCGGTGTTGGAAATCAAATTCATGGCTTTTATTTTGTCCATTATTTCGCACCAACCTTCGTATCGAAAGGTTCCTCTGTAAACGGTTTTGGCTTCGGGAATACCGTAAATATCAATGTAATCGGTCGAATTTCGGTTAGGATATATTTCCAAAACTCCAACTTCGGGAAAATACAAATTGAATGTGTCTTTGAACAAATCTTGGGTAGGCGTTTCGATTAATTCGCCTTGTTTGAGATACTTAGCACTGTTATTGCTTGCCAAAATAACTCCTTTGGGGCTCCACGAAAAGCTATACGCAAAAGGATTGTTTACGGCTTCGCGTTCGGGCAATGCTCCTGTAATGGAATAAAAATCAACAACTTGTCCGCCTTCGCCATGTATTTTGTCAATGATGCGCATTGCCGACATGTGGTCGATGCCCGGGTCTAAGCCTATTTCGTTCAAGATAATTATTCCGGCATTTTTAGCCTCTTGGTCTAATGCTTGCATTTCGGGGCTTACGTACGATGTGGTAAGCATATTTTTTTTGTGTTTTATACATACTTTTGCCACTTGCACATGAAATTTGTAAGGCAAAAGGCTTACCGTTAAGTTGTTGTTTGATACAAGTTTATCGAGCAAGCCTGCATTATCAATCGAAAACTCTATGGCAGTGCCGTTTGGCTTGTTGCCTATCAAAGCCTTAGCTTTGTCGGCATAAAGGTCGGCAAGAGTTACATTAAAATTATTGTCTAGCAAGTAATTAACTATTGGTTTTGCTACCATTCCTGCACCTAAAATAAGTACGTTGTTTTTCATGTTTTTATTTTTTGTTTTTTTAT
>DZBP01000288.1:1544-3260 GCA_022729915.1 Draconibacterium orientale
TTTGTTTTTTTATTAAAAATAACGAATAAAAGAAAATGCTAATTTATCGTTATTTATTGAATTTTGTATAATAAAAAAGAAAGTTTCTAAACATATTGTAAGAAAAAAATTGTATTGCTATAATTTTTAATACATTTGTGCATTGTTTTTTTTATTATTTTGTTTTTTTTTAAAATCAATTATAAGGCAAAATGCATTTTGTATATAAGTTCAAAAATTTAGCGCGAATTGTTTTATTTGTTGTTTTTCAGTTGTTTGTGTTCTCATTGTTCGCTCAGGAAAGCAATTGGAAATTACAACACGAGCTAAAAGTAACAGCCGATTTCTTTGAAGTAGATGCACTTGGAAATGTTTACACTATAAAAAACAATACCTTATCAAAGTTTATATTCGAAGGTAATGCTTACAAGCGTGTAAATTACGATTACAATTTTTATGGTAATATTTCGAGTGTAGATGTTACAAATCCATTTCAATTGCTAATTTATTATTCCGATTTTCAAACGATTGTTAGTTTAGACAAATACCTTGCCGAAATAAATAAGCCTATATCGATTCATAATTTTGGAAATGTTGAATTTGAATTGATTTGCAATTCGTCAGAAGGAGGTTTTTGGGCTTTTGAAGGTTTTTCGCAAACGCTTAAATATTACGATAGTTTTTTGCACGAAAGCAAAACGAGTTTGGACTTTAGAACCCTTTTCGACGAAACTTTAACACCTTGTTTTATGCGTGAATCGAATAATCGTCTGTACATTAATACATTAGAAGGTAGTTTTTTGGTATTTGATGTTTTTGCAAATTTAGAAAAAACATTGTCATTAGACATCGAAAACGATTTTGCGGTGCAAGAAAATTTAGTGTACTATTCGGATAAAAAAATAAAAATCTATGATTTTAAGTCTTTAGAAATAAGTGAAATAGATTTGTCGTGGAAAAAAAATATTCTTTCAGCCAAAATAGAACAAAAAAAACTATATATCTTTACACCCGAATGCATAAGTATTTTTGTGCAAAACAAATAGTTTGTTTTGCAATTTTACGCATGTACTTTATTTTAGAAATGTAATTTTTTATACTAAAATAGATTAAAACATAAATTATACTACAAAAAATGCATATAGCAATCGCTGGAAATATTGGTTCGGGAAAAACCACACTCACAGAGCTTTTAGCCAAGCATTATGGTTGGGACGCTCATTTCGAAGACGTAGATGACAATCCGTATCTTGATGATTTTTACGCAGATATGGAGCGATGGTCGTTCAATCTTCAAATTTATTTTCTCAATAGTCGTTTCAATCAGGTGCTCGATATTCGTCAGTCGGGCAAAAGTGTAGTTCAAGACAGAACAATTTACGAAGATGCGTACATTTTTGCACCCAATTTGTACGAAATGGGGCTAATGCCTCCGCGCGATTTCGACAATTACGAGTCTCTTTTCACGCTGATGAGTTCGCTGGTGCGCCCGCCTGATTTGCTAATTTATTTAAAAGCCGATATTCCTAAATTAGTAAGTCAAATTCAAAAAAGAGGTCGCGACTACGAAAATACTATCCGCATTGACTACTTAACAAAGCTCAATTTGCGCTACAATCAATGGATAGAACGCTACAACTTGGGAAAATTGCTGGTAGTAGATGTAAATGACCGCGATTTTGTAAACAACAAAGCCGACTTGAATTATGTGATTACAAAAATAGATGCCGAAATTCA
>DZBP01000289.1 GCA_022729915.1 Draconibacterium orientale
AGAAGAAATTATTTCAAATTCTAAAGATGTTTTGATATTAAAACCGGGGAAATAATTGATTAAAATATATTTAACTATGGAAAATAATGAAAAAGTTATTTTTGAAGAAAATGAAATAAGTGTTACAAAATCTCGATATATTGTAAATGACAAAACCTATGTTATCAGAAATATATCGTCGGTTTCTGTTTTTAAATTTATAGCACATTATTCGTTTACAATTTTATGGTTACTAGTCGGTTTGTTATTAACCGCAAGTGAAACTGTAAGGATTTACGGAATAATTATAGCTTTATCGGCAATTGTTGTGATATTTTTAAAAAAGAATAAATATGCGGTTAGGATAACTTCAAACGAATCAAAAATTAATAGTTATATATCGAAAGACATGGCTTTTGTTGAAAAAATTGTAAAAGCTTTAAATGAGGCAGTCATACAATCTAAATAATTTTAAAAAAATTATTCAAGCTTTCAATAACTTTATTAATCGGGTTAAATTCGGTTACTCATCGATTTTTTATTGAATATTCAGCCGAACAGCCATATTTTTGATTTAAAATTATTAATTAATCTTAAATTTTTGAATATGGAAAGTTTAACTAAATTTGAAGAGTTTTCGGTAAATTACAGAAAAAACAAAATGATTAAAAAAACAATGTTCGGAATAATTGCCGTGCTTGCCGGTTTATTACTTCTCGGTTTTAATTTCGATTTAATAGATCAAGCTTGGAAACATATTTTCTTTTCGTGGCAAATGCTTTTAATTGCTATAGGTTTAGTAAATGTTTTTGATAAAGACAGCTTCCTCACCGGTATCATTACCTTAACAGTAGGTACAATTTTCATGATTCCTGAAGTTGCTGAGGTTCCGTTTAAATTAAGACAAATATTTTGGCCTGTTATTTTAATTTTTGCAGGTATTTTAGTGCTATTGAAACATCGTTTCCCTTGGTCAAAACATAAGCGACATTATTTTAAAAATCGGTTTTTTTCAGAAGAGTTTTCTTCAGATTCTGTTTCAGATGCAGGTTATATTACTCAAACCAATATATTCGGAGGTTCAAAAAAAATATATAACAGTTCAGTTTTTAAAGGCGGAAAAATTACCAATATTTTCGGCGGTGGTGAGTTAGATCTTCGGAATACACAGTTAGGAGAGGGTAGGGTTATATTAGAAATTACAAGTATCTTCGGAGGAATGAGTATTATTGTTCCGTCAAATTGGATTGTAAACATTGAAGTTGATGCAGTACTCGGAGGTTTTCAAGACAAACGCATTATTATTCCCGAACACAGAAATAATTCTATGGAAAGCGAATTGATAATAAAAGGTCTTGCTGTTTTCGGCGGCGGTGATTTAAAAAGCGTTTAAATGGGGCATCCCTTTTTTAAAAATAAAAACTTATTTATTACATATTTCAGCATTTGGGTTGTCATAAGTGTAATCCAAATGCTTGTATTATTTAAACAATATTCATTAACAATTGAACAATCAGCAGCAGATTCATTTGTATATAATATCTTTTTTGCAATTTTCGGTTTATCGGTATGGTATATCGTTAAATATCTTAAGAGTACAAAACCCGGAGTTTTTTATTTGTTAATTAATCATATTTCAGCTGCCGGAATTATTATTCTGATTTGGATTTCTGTCGGAAAAAATTTCTTGGAATATTTTTTTTCATATTCAGAAACCTACCTGCAGTTTTCTGAACTAACTCTGATTTGGAGAATTTCCTTCGGTTTAATGATGTATATAATTATACTCGTGATTTATTTTGCCGCCGAATATTATTCAGCACTTCAAGAAAAAATTCTGAATGAAGCCGTTTTAAAATCCTCTGCAAAAGAAGCCGAACTCAAAATGTTAAAAGCGCAAATAAATCCTCATTTTTTATTTAACAGTTTAAATTCAATCAGTTCATTCGCTCTAACCGATTCGCAAAGAGCACACGAAATGATTATTCGATTATCCGATTATTTTCGTTATGCCATTTCTAATTCGGAAAACCAATTAACGAATTTGAAAAACGAAATAGAAAATAGTAAACGTTATCTTGAAATTGAGCAAATTCGTTTCGGCGAAAAATTAAATATCCATTTTAAAATTGATGAAAACGGATTAAATGTTTTAATACCCGTTATGATATTACAACCTTTATATGAAAATGCAGTTAAATATGGTGTTTATGAAAGTTTAGCAACGGTTGAAATAAAAACAGAAGTCATTTTTCAAAGAAATTATGTTGAAATTATTATAGAAAATGATTTTGAAAATATACCCCGTATTAAAAAAGGAGAAGGAATGGGGCTTAAAAACATCAGAGAACGTTTAAATTTAATTTATAATTCGGAAGAATTAGTTCAAACCGAAACAATAAAAGGTAAATTTATTGTAAATCTAAAAATACCGAATAAAACGTTTTAAAAATGAAAATAAGAACAATTATAATTGATGATGAACAACCTGCAATAGATCTGATAATAAAGTATTTAGAAAGTAATGAAACAATTGAAATTTTGACCGTTTGCCGTGACGGTTTTTCAGGTTTAAAAGCATGCACAGAATACAAACCCGATTTGATTTTTTTAGATGTACAAATGCCTCGAATAAACGGTTTTGAGTTATTGGAAGTATTAGAACCAGTTCCTTATGTAATTTTTACAACTGCCTTTGATGAATATGCTTTAAAAGCTTTTGAAGCCAATGCTGTTGATTATTTATTAAAACCTTTCGGGAGAGATCGATTTTTTGAGGCTGTTGAAAAAGTATTTAAACGAATGCATTTTAATTCGGATAATACAACAGAAATAAATTCATTAATGTTGAGTCGCCAAAATATGAACGAACAATTAAATCGAATTGTTGTTAAAACCGGCAGTAATATTCATGTGATATCTATTGAAGAAATAATGTATTTAGAAGCCGACGGCGATTATGTTCATATTTACACAGAAAACAATCGATTTTTGAAAGAAAATACTTTAAAATATTATGAAACTCATTTAGATTCCGAACAATTTATTCGTATTCATCGATCAAGAATTTTGAATATAAATTTCTTGGATAAAATAGAACTGTACGAAAAAGAATCGTATGTTGTACATTTGAAAAATAATAAAATGCTAAAAACCAGCCTTTCAGGTTATAAATTGTTAAAAAATAAATTGGGGTTTTAATGTGAATATTTAATTAAATCAGGTCAATATCACTTCTTTTCAAATACATTCATAATTCGTTTGAAGACATTAAAAATA
>DZBP01000090.1:0-2447 GCA_022729915.1 Draconibacterium orientale
ACCCTAAAGATGGATAGAAAGCCAATTCCCCTTTGAAGTAAGGGTCAGTCCACGCAGGATAACCATTCAGGATGTTCTGAACAAATCCACGTTCCCTGTAAATATCTCCTCCGAATGGTGGGCCATCAAGATGCTTTAGTTTTAGAAGTGAAAATACTTGTAATATTATAATCATAATAAGGAATGTTAGTGCAATCCATTCAATTTTTTTTATCTTTCGCATTGTATTTCATTTCTTCGCTGGTAACCCAGCCCAAACCTTGCACAAAAGCTCCTTCTATTTGTCCTATGTCTATGTTTGAATTGATACTTTCACCTACATCGTGCAGAATATCAGCTCTTTCTATAACACATTCGCCTGTTAAAATATCAATACTTACCTCCGAAACAGCCATTCCAAAAGCAAAATAATGAAAAGCGTTTCCGCTTTCTGTTTCGCGGCTAAAATTTATATTAGGTGTTCTGTAAAAACCAGTAGCACTTAAACTTACTTGCTTCAATCGTAAAATAGTAGCAGCTTGGGCAAAAGTAATTTCTCTTTCGGGGTTCCTCCAGTCAAATACCAAATTATTTTTCAATATAATATCTTTGTTTTCCGATATTTGTTTTCCTTTATTTTTTTCTGTAAAATAATTTGCTATTGTTTCTTGAAATCTTTCTTTTAGCGTCAGTATTGCCGCTTTCACGGCTGCTCCGTTCAAATCAGAACCTGACGAAGCTGCTGTGGGTGAAGTATTTGGTACTTTTGATGTATTGGTAGCATTTACTTTTATTTTTTCTAAACTTACACCCAACTCCAATGCAGCAATTTGTTGCATTTTGGTAAACAAGCCTTGTCCCATTTCTACTCCTCCATGGTTTACAAGCACAGTGCCGTCGGTATAAATATTTACTAATGCACCTGCCTGATTTAAAAAGCTGGTAGTGAAAGAAATACCAAATTTCACAGGAGTTATAGCCAGTCCTTTTTTCAAATAATTGTTTGAAGCATTAAAACGCTGAATTTCTTTTCTACGAGTGTAATAATCAGAGGTTTGTATCAGTTCATTCCAAATTGAATAAAGTCTATTATTGCTAACTAACTGACCATAAGGAGTTGTGTTTCTGCTCTCAACGCCATAAAAATTTTTGTAGCGAATTTCAGCCGCATCAACTGAAAGAAAACTGGCAATTTCATCAATAATATTTTCCATTGCTGCCATCGACTGCGGAGCTCCAAAACCTCTAAATGCAGTATTGGAAGGCAAATTGGTTTTCCAAGCTGTTGCTTTAATGGTCATATTTTCAACAAAATAAGCATTTTCGGCATGAAGCATCGAGCGTTCCAAAATGGACATTGACAAGTCTCGTGCAGAACCGGCATTGGAGTGAATATCTATTTCAATTGCCTGAATTATACCTTCTTGCGAAAATCCAACTTTATATTCAATAAAATAAGGATGTCGTTTCCCTGTTATTTTTTGGTCTTCGTCGCGGGTTAATTTAATCTTTACTGGTTGTTTGCAGTGCTTTGCCAAAATTGCTGCCCAAGTTGCTACATGGTGTGCGTTGGTTTCTTTTCCACCAAAACCACCTCCCAAGCGGCGCACTTCTACTTCTACTTCGTGCAAGCTAACACCTAAGTTTTCAGCTACAATCATCTGAACCTCAGTTGGGTTTTGTGTCGATGAGATTACTTTCATCTCGTTGCCTTCGCCCGGAATGCAAAGACTTGCTTGTGTTTCTAAATACCAATGCTCTTGACCACCAATTTCTATACTGCCGGAAAATTTATTTTCGGATAATGCCAAAATATTTTCAGCATCGCCTGTTTTCATAGTTCGAGTTGGCTGTACTTTAGCATCAGCCACTATTGCTTCAAAAATTGTTAGTATCGGAATTTCGGCAGCAATTTCAATTTCGATAAGTTTTTCAGCTTCAATAGCTTGCTCTTTTGTTTGGGCTGCTATTAAAAAAATGGGTTGTCCTACAAACCTCACTTCATTTACAGCTAAGGCTTCTTCGTCGTGAACTATTGTACCTAAATTATTGATACCCACAACGTCTTTGTGCGACAAAATGGCATGTACTCCTTTTACTTCTAACGCTTTGGTTATGTTGGTTGAAACAATTTTCCCTTTTGCCACTTTACTTCCTACCAAATGCCCTATGAGTACATTAGCCTGAGGTATGTCATCTAAGTAAATAGCCTCACCAGTAAGATGATATGTTGCACTTTCGTGAAATACTTTTTCCATTTTTTATTTTTTCAAAATTAAACTATTGGTTTTTAAGCACTAATACAAAATAAATTGTATATTTCGTTTTGCCAAGTGCTTAAAACTTATTTGATTACAAAAAGATTTGCTCCAATAAAAAAAAGCACTGGTGCTTATATTAAAGCAAACTGGCAGTGTCTAAATAAAATTTTAGCAACAAATTTTCAGCCATCAACAATCGGGCTTCTG
>DZBP01000090.1:2547-13302 GCA_022729915.1 Draconibacterium orientale
GTGTCTAAATAAAATTTTAGCAACAAATTTTCAGCCATCAACAATCGGGCTTCTGCCCCCGAACGTGCGTCAGAAATGGGCTTAAAGTCCTTTTCGATAAGCTTTTGTGCTAATTTCACATTTTCCTCGCACCAATTTTTATCTACTAAGAATTGTTCCACAGCGTTTGCACCACTTGTTTTTGATGCCATTCCTCCATAAAAAGCGTTAAAAACCAAAACATTAGCATCTTTGTCTAAGTTCAATTCAAAAGCAGCACTCACCGAAGAAATATCCAAATCTTTTCGTTTAGAAATTTTATAATATTTTATCAATTTTCCTTTTTCGGGCAAGGGAATTTCAATTTCTGTAATTAGTTCTTTATTAGTTATTTGTGTTTTTCTATAATCTGTAATAAATTCACGTATAGGTATTTGTCTTTTACTTTCTGCCGATTGCAAATGTACTATTGCATTATATGCCATCAAAACGGGTAAACTATCGCCAATAGGTGATGCAGAACCAATATTTCCACCCAAAGTAGCTACATTGCGTATTTGGCGCGACCCAAAAACGGCTAACATACTGCCCAAAGCAGGTAAAATATCAGAAAGTTCGTCTTTTATTGTTTCTAATTTAGTGCCAGCTCCAATAATTACATTTTTCTTTGTTTTTTTTATAAAATTTAGTTCTTTTAGATGGCTTAAATCAATAATTTCACTTAAATGGTCGTATTTTTTTGTTACTTTCAAGGCAATATCGCTCGAACCATTAATTAAAAGCGCATTTGAGATTGTATTTTTGAGCAAAAGAGCTTCTTTTAAAGTTTGGGGAATAAAATAAGTTGTTGAATTATTCTGAATTTCGATTAAATTCGTTTCATTAGCAATGCGTGTTAATTGTTGAATCACAAATTTTTCGGTTGCTGTGAATTTATCAGGATTATTTTTCCCTGAAACTTGTACAGCAGCCTCTAAAATAGGTCTATAACCGGTACACCTGCATAAATTACCAGCTAAAGCCAATTCAATATCTTCTTTTTTAGGAATACTTTTTTGTTTGTAAAGAGGTAGCATGGACATGGCAAAACCCGGAGTGCAATAACCGCATTGGCTTGCATCTGACTGTAACATAGCTTGTTGTATTTCATGCAAATCAGCAGATGTTCCTAAATTTTCGATTGTAATTAATTGCTTAGCGTGCAAAGTGGGCAAAAAAAGTAAACACGAATTTACTGCACTGTATTTCAATTCATTGTTGTGCAATTCTACCAGATTTACAGTACAAGCTCCGCAATCGCCTTCGGCACAACCTTCTTTCGTGCCTTTGTGTTGATGGCTTTTTCGCAAATACTGCAAAACTGTGGTAGTAGGAGTATATTGGGTTTCTTTCGAGAAATCAATTTCTACCAATGTATTATTGTGTAAAAACTGAATGATAGAAGATTTTGTCATTGTAAAGTTTTAATATTTTATAAGATTTGAAATTAAGTTTTAAATTTTATGCTTTATTAATGCACTATTTTTGCGTTGAAAAAAGGAATTTTTTTATGAAAATTCTTGTATTTTCTATTTTAAATTTGTAAATTGCTGTTTTATTTTCTTTATTTTGTTTTGATTTTGCAATATGCATGTTTTTTTTAATAATTTGTCAGATTATAAAAAAAGGAAAATGCTTATTTGTTATAATGCTTACAAACAGATATTTATAAGCTGAATCAGTAACTTATTGAGAGAATAAAATTTGTTAAAAATATAAAAAAAAGTTTTTGAAAAAAAATTAATTTGCGTATTTAAAAACATATCTGAAATTCAAAATGAAAACAGACGAACATATTATTTTATATTATTTTTCGGGTACCGGAAATGCCAAAATGGCTGCTGAATGGTTTAAAAATGAAGCGTTTAATCGAAATATGACTTGCGAAATACGAGTTGTTACCGAAAAAGGAAAAATAGAAGTACCTGAAAAAGAGAATCTTTTGATAGGTTTCTTTTCACCAACTCACGGTTTTAATTTTCCGCCTATAATGCTCGATTTTCTTTTTCGCTTTCCAAGAGGTAAAAAAAGTGACGTTTTTATTTTGAATACTCGTGCCGGAATGAAACTTTATAAGTTGTTTTTGCCCGGTTTAAGTGGTGCAGCACAATTTTTTACTGCATTCATTTTGTGGCTCAAAAACTACAAGATAATAGGTATGCAACCTTTGGATATGCCTTCTAACTGGATTTCAATTCATCCGGCATTGCGCGACAAGGTTATTGTTTCGATTGTGAACCGATGCGAACGAATTGTAAAAAGATTTGCCGATAAACTTTTTTCAGGAAAACGAGTTTACAAAGCTTTTTGGTCATTGCCTTTCGACTTAGCTATTTTACCCATTGCATTTTTATACTACTTTATTGGTCGATTTGCCATTGCGAAAACCTTTTATGCCTCTTTTGATTGCACTCAATGCGGCTTGTGTAGCAAAAATTGTCCAGTTAATGCAATAGAAACGATTGATTCACGCAAATTTTGGTCGTATAAATGTGAAAGTTGCATGAAATGTATGAGCAATTGCCCCGAAAATGCTATTCAAACTTCACATTCGTATAGTATTGCCCTTTGGATTATACTGATGAGTTTTTTAAGTCCCCTCTTTGTCAAATTCTTTTTCGATTTGAATTTAGAGATATTTAAGGAAAGTTCTTGGGTATCGTGGTTAACAGAATTTAGTATTGAGATGTTAGCATTTTTTATTATTAATATAATTGCTTATAGAATTTTCCACTTTTTTATGCGTTTTCGCATTGTAAATAAAATAATTGAATATACTTCATTAACAAAGTATTGGCGTAATTATAATTTAAAGAAAACCTTAAGACGAATGCAAAAAGTTTAGTTTATTTTGAATTTATACGGTCGTTTAAAAGCTCAATGCGTTCTTTTAAGCGTTCTATTTCTTGGTCTTTGGCTTCTAGTTTATCTTCAAGTTCAATAAGCTCGTCTTGCACAGAAACTAATTCTTCGTATTGAATACTAAGCTCTTCCTCTTTTTGTGAAATAATTTCTTGCAGTTTACGTCCTTTTTCTAATAAAGAGCTCGATTCTTTTTGTCGTTTCAAATTCAACAACATCGACGAAATGTTTTCAGAAATTTCTTCAACAAAAGCAACTTCGTATTTTTTAAAACCGTTAAAAGAAGCAAGCTCCATTACTCCAATTACTTGCTCATCTATTTTTAGAGGAATTAAAAGAATAGCTCTTGGGTCAGCACCTCCTAATCCGGTGTTAATATTCATGTAATCGGCAGGAACTTTAGTAAGTAATATGGTTTTCTTTTCACGTGCACATGCGCCCACTAAGCCTTCTTTGAGTTCGATGCGTTTTGTCAAAAATTTGCGTCTATCGTAGGCATAAGCAGCTATTAGTTCTAAAAATTCGCCACTTGAATCGGTTTCAATCATAAAAATTCCACCTACATTGGCTTTTATGTAGGCTATTAAATCGCTTAAAACTTCAAACGATAATTCAAATAAATCTTTATTATTGTGACGCAAAGTATCTATTATTTTATTAATACCTTCACTTTGCCAATTTTTTATTATTTCTTCTTTTTTACGCTTTACATCTTCTTCAGCAGCAGCTCTGTAATTATTATGTATCTCAAAAAGCTCTTTAAATAACAAATCGTCTTTATCTAAAATTTTACTCTCCTCCAAGTTTTCTTTTTCTCGCACGTCAACAGCTAATTTGATATACGCTTTTAAATTCAAATTTAATTGTTTAGCAAAAAGGTATATATTTTTAAATTCGTTTGAAAAAGTGTTCGCACGAAAATTGGCAGAAAGTATTTTTCCTTTGCTCAATTCTGACAAAAAAAAGCTTAATTTATCAAGAGGTCTTTTTAGTTTGGTAATCAATATAAAAAATAGAATTCCTATCGAAATTAGCGTAATTATTACTGTAGCAACAAGATAAATATTTCCTAACCTTGCCAAAACAAAAGTAGCAATAGAAATAAATAAGGCTAAAATAATAAATAAAGCGGCTAAATAAAAAATAATTGAATTTTTCATTATTGCACGCGCCAACAAAATTAGAACCGGAGTGATTCCCAAAGAACTAACTAAAATAAATGCTAATATTTCACTCATTTAATGACCAATTGAATTTTCTTTTTTTTTAACATGTCTTTCATTGTATTTTTGATAACTATTAAAATACAAAAAAATAGCCACTCTGATTACTCAAAAATAACTGCAAGATAATATTTTTTTTAATAAAAATGTTTATTTTAAAACAAAAAGTTTAATTTTACACCATTAAATTACTTACATAAAGCAGGTCAAAGTGCTTGTTTCTAATTAATTAATCATTCTAAAAATAATAAATTACAATTCTATTTATGAAACTATCATTACAAGAAATATTCTTTTTTTTGATACTTATTTTTACTTCGATAGCTTTTTTTAAAATATTAGAGCCATTTTTGGCTGATATTTTTCTAACAATTGTAATTGCCATACTTTTTAGAAAACCTTATCTTTATTTGGAAAAAGTAACAAAGGGGCGAAAAGTCTTAGCTTCGTTTATCACTATTTTTTTAGTAACCATTATATTGGTTATACCTTTAACTATAATTGGAATAATGCTTACAGGCGAAATAACTGATGCTTATTCACTTATAAAGATTGGTTTGCCTACATTGAAAGTGAGAATAGATGAAATTTACAATTCACTTGCAAATATTCCAATTTTGAGTGGTAAACTTGGAAATGCTAATATTTCTGAAATTCAGAATACCATAAACGATAGTTTGAAACGGCTTGCTGAATTGGCAATTGAGTTGATACAAGCCACTTTTATAAATGCCAGCAATCTTTTAATTCATTTCTTTATTATTTTGTTTTTGCTTTTTTATGTGTTAATTGATGGCGATAGCTTGCTCAAAAAAATTCAATACTTGATTCCTCTAACCGATAAGGACGAAAAAGAATTGTTTAGTAAATTAAAGCAAGTAACTGATGCAATTGTTTTTAACACATTTATGATAGCTACTATCGAAGGAAGTTATGGTGCTTTTTTGTTTGCAATTTTAGGCATTCCTTCGCCTGTTTTTTGGGGGTTGATTATGGTGGTTTTATCTCTAATTCCTATTGTGGGTGCAAATACGGTGCTTTTTCCTACGGCACTTATTTTGCTGGCAACTGGAAATATTGTAAATGGCTTAATTTTGCTTATATTTGGTGTTGGTGCAATTGTAATAAATCAAAATATAATTCGCCCTCGCTTAGATGGTCATAAAAGTGGAATACATCCGGCTATTATTTTTTTAGCCAGCATGGGTGGTTTGGTTTGGATGGGAGTAGTTGGTTTTATTGCAGGTCCTTTAATTACAGCTATTTTTATTGTTATTTGGAATCAATTTGGCGAGCATTACAAAGACAAATTAGACCAATACAACAATAGCGACCATTTTTATAGAAGCTAAAATATGGAAAATTAAAAAGGCTTACCGTTTTGCGATAAGCCTTTTGGATTATAAAAAAGCAAAGAGTAAATATTATATAACCTTCACGTTTACTGCATTTAATCCTTTTTTACCTTGTTGTAGCTCAAACTCTACGTAATCGCCTTCGCGGATTTCATCGATTAAGCCTGAAATGTGAACGAAATGTTCTTTTCTTGAGTTTTCTTCGCTAATAAAGCCAAATCCTTTAGCTTCATTGAAGAATTTTACTGTTCCTTTGATCATTATTGAATATTTAAAAAATTATATAATGCACAAAAGTAACTTAATTTATTGCATTGCATCTTATTTTTGCAATTATTTTTCAAATAAATGCAAAATAAATATAAATATACTGATTACAAAGGGTTTAAATTATTTTTTATTTTCATTTAAGTGTTTTAAATAATCTTTTAATGGCTTTTTAAATAAAAAATTGCTAAATTCAACCACTAAAATGTGTTATTTTATTTATCAAATTTTAAAAGATGTAATAATATGTTAATAAGCTTTTCTTTTTTCAATAAATGGTTCAATCTTAAAAAATTCAATTCATACTTTTTATAATGAAATGATTTTAAGGCTTTTTTTTGTAAAATCTATTAACATTCATTTTAAATTTTAAAATGTAAAAAATAAACATTGTTTTGAGGATTTCAAAAAAAATATGTTTTTTTTGAGTGGAATAAACTCACAAAGCTTTATAATGAATACAAAATGTGAAAGTTAAAAAAAATGGAAGGACTTTAAATCGCTTATAATTAACCAATTGTTGAAAATTCTTTGCTATTCTAAATATTTATATCTATTTTTGGGTAGTGTAAATGAGTTTTTGCGTCAAAAACTTATTAATTTTTTTTGTTAAACTTATTTCTGAAGCATAGAACTCCTTAGAAATACTAGAAAATAAATTATATGAAAAAAGCAATAAAAAATGGAATAATAGTAAATGAAGGCAAACGTTTTAAAGGATGCATTTTGATAGAAAATGATATTATTGTTGATATTTTAGAATCGGAAATGGATTTTTTATCCGATGAATATCAAGTGATTGATGCTCAAAACAAACTTGTAATTCCGGGAGTTATCGACGACCAAGTGCATTTTCGAGAACCCGGACTTACTCACAAAGCCGAAATTTATACCGAAGCAAAAGCTGCGGTAGCCGGTGGAGTTACTTCTTTTATGGAAATGCCAAATACTAATCCGCAAACTACTACAATAGAGCTACTTAATCAAAAAAATGAGATAGCAAAAAAGCAATCATTGGCAAATTTTTCATTTTATTTGGGCGCAACAAACGACAATATTGATGAAATTTTGAAAGTAAATCCCAAAACTGTTTGTGGTGTTAAAGTATTTATGGGTTCATCTACGGGTAATATGTTGGTAGATAATGAAGAAAGTTTGGCTCAAATTTTTGAAAAATCCCCAATTTTAGTCGCAACACATTGCGAAGATGAACAAACCATTACCGAAAATACACGAATTTACAAGCAAAAATATGGAGAGAATCTAGATTTCAAATTTCACCCCGAAATTAGAAGCGCCAAAGCTTGCACTATTTCATCAACTTTAGCCGTTAAATTAGCAAAAAAATACAATACTCGTTTGCATATTTTACACATTTCAACTGCTTCGGAATTAGAGCTTTTTGAAAACATTTTGCCTTCTGAAAAGAAACAAATTACAACTGAAGTGTGCGTGCACCATCTTTGGTTTTCAGACCAAGATTATGCAAAATTTGGAAGCAAAATAAAATGGAATCCGGCAGTAAAATCGGAAGCCGACCGCAATGCATTATTAGCTGGACTCCTTGATAATAAGCTAGATGTAGTAGCTACCGATCATGCACCTCATACTTTGAGCGAAAAAGAAAACAGCTATTTCAAAGCTCCTTCAGGTGGACCTTTGGTGCAACATTCACTTCTGGCAATGCTAGAAATGGCGAAACAACAAAAAATTTCGATTGAAACAGTGGTAGAAAAAATGTGTCATGCTCCGGCAAAAATTTTTAACATCGAAAAAAGAGGTTTTCTTCGCAAAAACTACAAAGCCGACATTGTAATTGTAGATTTGGAGCTACCACAAACGGTTAGCAAAGCTAATATTTTGTACAAATGCGCTTGGTCGCCATTTGAAGGACAAGAATTTTCGGCAAGCATTGAAAAAACATTTGTAAATGGGAACTTAGTTTACGATAGTGGCATTTTTAATGAACAAAAAATGGGCGAAATGCTTACTTTTGATAGGTAATTTTTTCATTTAACATTTTTTAAATTATGTTTTGATAAAAACAAACGGCTATAATAAAACTAATATTTATATTTGTGCCCTACAACTAATAATTTAATCCATAAATCAAATTGTCTTTTGCAGCTAAAAAGTCTAGTTAAAAGACTAAAAATCAAATAATTAATGTATGAAGAATATTTCTATAATCCTTAATGCAGTATTAATAGTAGCTGTTGGAGTTTTATTTTATTTACATTTTTCAAGTTCAAAACCAGAGGCTAAAACTAAGAAAACCAAGAAAGTAGAAACAGCCGAAAGTGCAGTAATTGCTTATGTAAATATTGATTCTTTGACCAAAAATTACAAATTTTTTCAAGATTTACGCGAATTGTTACTTCAAAAACAACAAAACTCGGAACAAAGTTTAAACAGAAAAGCAGCTGCTTACGAAAAAGAAGCAATGGATTTTCAGGAAAAAATTGAAAAACACTTAATTACTCAACGTCAAGCTGAAGAAATGCAGCAAAAGCTAATGAGTAAACAGCAAACCATTTTGAAACTTCGCGAAACTTTAGGAATGCAATTGGCTCAAGATGAAGCTGCTATGAATAAGCAACTTCACGACAGCATCAATTCATTTTTGAATAACTACAACAGTGATGGTAGATTTAAAATGATTTTGAGTATTTCAATGGGGCAAAATTTACTTTATGGTGATGAAAGCCTTGATATTACCGAAGAAGTGATTGAGGGATTAAATGAACGCTATTCAGGCTCAGAACTAACTGAAAAAGAAGAAATTAAAAAAGACGACGAATAGTTATTTTTTTAGTAAGAAAAGCAAAAAGCTTCCGAAGAAATATTTTTTTTCGGAAGCTTTTTTACTTTTGCTTATTCTGAAATATCGCATGGCAATGTAAACCAGAAAGTTGAACCTTCGTTTATTAATGATTTAACTCCAATAGCACCATTATTTTTTTCAACAAATTCTTTGCAAAGCGGCAAACCTATGCCTGTACCTTTTTCACCCAAAGTTCCATGAGTCGATACATTTCCAGCAATTTCAAATATTTTAGTAAGATTTTGAGAATCAATACCTAAGCCTTTGTCTGTAATAGAAATTTTAAGGAATTGTGTTTCAACTTTTGCCGAAATTTCGATAATTCCATTCTCAAATGAAAATTTTATGGCATTTGAAATTAAATTGCGCAATACAGTTAAAATCATGTTTTTATCTGCCCAAACTTTGTCGTATTCGGTGATGTTAAGGTCAAAACTGATGTGTTTTTCTTTTGCATTAGAGCCCATTAGTTCAAGTACGGTATCTAAAAGGCATTTTAGTTTAAATATTTCTGGTTTGTATTGAATTTTACCTTTTTGCGATTGACTCCAATTAAGTAAATTTTCGAGCAAAGTAAATCCTGCATTAACAGTTTGACCAACGTAGTCGAGAATAATTTTTAGGTGTTCTCTATCGTCGCTTGCTAGATTTTCTTTCATAATCTCAACTAAACCAAGCAATGCGTGAAACGGATTTTTCAAATCGTGCGCTACAATTGAAAAAAATTTATCTTTGGTAGCATTAGATTCGTTTAATTCATTTTTTTGTCGAAGCAAAGCAATATTTATTTCTTTTAATTTTTGCCTCTCTTTAAATAAAATATACATAAAAATAGCCAAAATAGTAAAAACAAAAAATCCTCCGATTTCAAAAATGCGTCTTTTTTCCAAAATTCTGTCTCTTTTGTGCTTTTCATACGTCAGCATGATGTTTTCATTTTCTTTTTCTTGCAAAAGACGGTGCATATTTGCCCCAATTACTTCACGATTTGTTTTATCGGCAAGTATTTTATCTTTTTGCCGCATCAAAATTGTTTGAAAATAAGCAATTTTTTGAAAATCTTTCTTTAAGGTATATATTTCTATAAGTGTAGAGCATAATTCTATGTTCAAATTCACATAATCAAGCTCTTTAAAGCCTGTTGAACTTGTGGTATTGATTATATTAAAAGCTTTTTGTGCATTTAGCAAACTTTGCTCAATATTTTTCATTTTCAAATATACAATTGCCATTTTCGAATAGGCACGATAGAGTTCAAGTGTGTCTTGCTCAGCTATTTGAATTGAATTGTGAATATTTGATAAAGACTTTGAGTAATTTTCTAAAGCAAAATAAATATCCGCTTCTTTCAAATATAAAGCACTCAAACGAGTGGGGTTGTTTTGTTTTATCCTTATTGGCTCTACTTGTTTTGACCACGACAGAGCTTTTTCATACTGCTTTGTTTCTTCGTATAAAACTACTAAATAGCTGAATGAATAATCTTTAAGTAATTCGTTATTCAAATTGTTAGCAATATGAACTCCATTTAAAAGATAGGCTTCAGCTTTGTTGTATTCTTTTTTATACAAGTAAGTGTATCCTAAATTAATATAAGAAAAACCCTCTTCTATTTTAATTTTATGTAGTTTAGATAATTTTAAAGCTTCTTCAAAATAATGAATTGCTTCTTGGTAGAACTCTGCGGAACGAAGAGTTACTCCTATGAAACTCATACTTTTAATTGCTCTAAGTGGAAAGTTATTATCTTTAGCCAATTGCAAAGCTTCGTAACTATAATCTATCGATTTGGAAGGGTTTGTTCTTCTATTATCCCAAGCTTGTTTTAATAAAAAGTCAATTTTAGATGAATCGTCCGATATTTCTGCATGTTTTTTATCTGGCAAATCAGTATTAACTTGTCCAAAAAGGCTTAATGTAGTTAAAATAAATAATATAGAAGTATAAAAAAATAATCTTAAATGCATAATTATCGAAAATAAAGTAGGAATTAGCAAACTTGTATTTTATTTCTTTGTTGCTTTCCAGCACCAAAGTTTATATTTTATGGATAAATTTTGCGATTATAAAACAACAAATAAATTAAATAACTTTTCTAATTAAACTACTATATTACAAAAAAAATATGAGAATTAAAATTTTTAGTGAATGTTTTTTTTGAAATACTTCAAAATTATTTTATTTTGTACGAAATCAATTAAAAAAA
>DZBP01000290.1 GCA_022729915.1 Draconibacterium orientale
AGTTTTTTAAATAGCTTATTTACATTCCAAATTTTGCTCGGAAATCTTAGTTAATAATTAATAATTAATAATTAATAATTAATAATTAATAATTAATAATTAATCGTTAATCGTTAATCGTTAATCGTTAAACATTAAACATAATTTCGTTTATAATTTTTACGGCTAGCTCCGAAGAAGCTTTTTCGTTGGCACTTTCGGCATAAATACGAATAATAGGTTCGGTATTTGATTTGCGCAAATGTACCCATTCTTTTTCAAAATCAATTTTAACCCCATCGATGGTAGTAACTGTGATGCCTTGTTGTTTGCTGTATTTCTCTTGCATTTTAACCAGCAAGTTGTCCACATCAATATCGGGAGTTAATTCTATTTTGTTTTTAGAAATGAAATAGTTCGGATAAGTTGCACGCAATTGGCTGCAAGTTTTACCTGTTTTTGCCAAATGAGTTAAGAACAGTGCAATTCCTACCAACGAATCGCGTCCGTAATGCAATTCAGGGTAAATAACACCTCCGTTGCCTTCGCCGCCAATGACTGCATTTGTGGCTTTCATTTGTGCCACTACATTTACTTCGCCTACGGCTGCGGATTGGTAGCTTGCGCCTGCTTTTTCGGTAACATCACGCAAAGCACGACTCGACGAAAGATTGGAAACAGTATTGCCCAACGTATGTTGAAGTACATAATCGGCTACCGCTACCAGTGTGTACTCTTCGCCAAACATTTCGCCGTTTTCGTCCAAAATGGCAAGTCTATCCACATCGGGGTCAACTACAAAGCCCATATCAACGTTCTCGCTGCTGATAAGGTTGGCTATTTCGGTTAAGTTTTCGGGAAGTGGTTCTGGATTGTGAGGGAAATGTCCGTTGGGTTCGCAAAAAAGCTCTACAACTTCTTTTACGCCCAATTCTTTGAGCAATGCCGGAATGGCAATTCCACCTACTGAGTTTACACAATCTATGGCTACTTTGAAATTTGCTTTTGTAATAGCTGCCACATCTACCAAAGGTAAATCTAAAATGGATTGTATGTGAGCTTGCAAATAATCTTTGTATTCTATTTTCCCCAATTCATCTACACTTGAATAAACAAAAGCTTCTTTGTCGGCTAAGTTTAATATCTCTTCGCCTTCGCTTGCATTTAGAAACTCTCCTTTTTCATTCAGAAGTTTTAAAGCATTCCATTGTTTGGGATTGTGGCTGGCAGTGATAATGATACCGCCTTGTGCTTTTTCAAACACAACAGCCATTTCGGTGGTTGGCGTGGTTGCCAATCCAATATCTACTACATCAATGCCCAGTGCTACAAGGCTCGAAGTGATGATATTATTAACCATTGCACCCGAAATGCGAGCATCTCTGCCTACAACTATTTTTATAGTCTGGCTTTGTTTTCTGTTTTTAATAAAAGTAGCATAAGCCGAAGTAAATTTAACAATATCGAGAGGCGTTAGATTTTCGCCTGTCGTCCCGCCTATTGTACCTCTAATTCCTGAAATGGATTTTATTAAGGTCATAAAACTGTTTTGTTTTTGTATGTTTAAATTATTGTTTCTTTTGTTTCTTTTTGATGCGTTTACTTACTGCATCTTTGTGTTTCTTTTCTATTTCTTCGGCTTCGGTCATTAGTTTTTTCCAACTTCCTTGTACTTCGCCTTTGTAAACCAATGTGTCGGTATATTCTTCTTTATCAATATCCAACACTTGTATTTCTTTGGTTAAGTATTCTTCTATCTCGTGCAGAATTTCTTTTTCTTCTTCGCTGCAAAACGAAATGGCTTGTCCTCTTTCGTTGCCTCGTCCGGTACGTCCTACACGGTGCACATAGTTTTCTACTTTTTCGGGCAAATCGTAATTCACCACAAACTCTACTCCCGATATGTCGATTCCACGAGCACTTACATCGGTAGCAATGAGCACTTTTACTTCGCCATTTCTAAATTTCAGCAGTGCGTTAGTTCGTTCGCTTTGACCTTTATCGCCATGCAAAGTAGCCGAATTGATGTTTACTCGTTTCATGGCTTCCATTACACGTTCGGCACGTATTTTAGTGCGCACAAAAACAAGTATTTTGCTTTCTTCGTGTTGGTTTATCAAACGTTCTAAGAAAAAACGCTTGTCGTCCATTTCTATGAAGGCTACGGCATGGTTTACGTTCTTAGCAACAGGGTCTTTGGGCGAAATTTGAATACGTACAGGCTTGTTTACCAATGAGTATGCAAGTTCCTTTATAGTAGGATTGATGGTAGCCGAAAAGAACAAGGTTTGACGTTTCTTGGGCAAAAAGCGTATCAAGTCGCGTATGTCTTTGATAAAACCAAGGTCGAGCATGTGGTCGGCTTCGTCTAGTACCAACAATTCAACTCGCTTAAAGTTGATGTATCCTTGGCTAACCAAATCGAACATTCTGCCCGGAGTAGCTATCAAAATATCTGTTCCTTTTTCTAGCTCCGCTATTTGTGTATCTTGTTCTACGCCACCAAACACACACAAACTGGTAACTTTGGTGTGTTTGCTAAGCGACTGAAACACACCATGAATTTGCATGGCAAGTTCGCGCGTAGGTTCCATTACCACACATTTGATACCATCGGGGCGGTCGTCGTGTTTGCGCTTTTGAAGAAGGTCTATGATAGGAATGGCAAAAGCAGCCGTTTTGCCTGTTCCGGTTTGTGCTATGGCTAGCACGTCTTCGCCCTTGAGTATGTGCGGTATAGACTTAAATTGTATGTCGGTAGGTTTAATGTATCCTAACTTGCCTATACTTTTCTTTAAGCCATCGTTTATATTGTAATCTTCAAATTTCATTGCTTCTCTTTGGGTTTTGCTTTTCAACTGTTTACTTAGAATTAACGTAGAGCTTTGCCAAAGTTTAAAACTTTGGCAAAGCTACCGTATTAAACTTTGGCAAGCTACCGTATTAAGTTTGATTCGCTTTCGTTTTTATTATTCTAAGAGCAAAATATTCATATAAAATGAAAGTCCAAAATTACTGATTATTCATCTTACTTCAAAAAAAAAAAACTTCTTTTATAAATGGTTGTTGTTGTTAATTTTTGAATAGAATATAAAATATATGTTATTCTGTTCAAAATAAAACGATTAACATTATTCTTAAAACAATTGAACAGTACAAAAAAAGCAAAAGTTTGTTGTTTCAAAAGCTTTTATGTAAAAAAAGTAGAACAAAGTATCTGTTTTTAATCTAAAAATAGTATTTTTGCAAGCTTAATTGATAATTGATAATT
>DZBP01000291.1:0-1514 GCA_022729915.1 Draconibacterium orientale
TATTTCTAAAATGCCGCGTTTTTTTGTAAATATTTTACGCCTTCATAAAAATTGCGAATAAGTTTTGTAGCAAATTCATTTATGTTGATATTTTCTTTTTTAATCCAATCGGTTATTTCCTTTTCCAATGCAAGCTCTGCATTTATCGACCAATTTATTTTGCCCGATTCAATATCTTGTTCTGTTATTGGCTCAATATCAGAATAATCAATGGCATCGTCTTGGTAGTCGATACAATTTTGAGGTATTTCAAAACCTTGTTTGCCTAAAATCATAGCTTCTTTCCATGGTATCACATCGTTATCGAACTCAATTTCAATATTTTGAAGGTTCTTTCCTTTCTCTACCCATTCGAGAATGGTTTTCCAATGAGTTTTTTTAGTTTCCATAGTTAGTTTGATTTTTAGTAAGCACCAGTGCTATTTTATTTGGAGCAAATATTTTTGTAATCAAATAAATTTTAAGAACTCGATAAAATTAAATATACAATTAAATTTGGTTTACTACTTATTTATTAGTTTTTATAAAAAAGTTTACCCGTTCTTAATATCATAAACACGAAAAAGCTAAAGGCGATGACCGAAAATAATGATGCAGCAAATCGCCATAATACAAATTCATTTGCTAAAACAGTAGAAGTGAATACTTCTCCTGCAAAATAAAGAAGCAGTAAGTTTAAAATTAGTGCTATTATTAATTTTTGTTTCATGTCTGTTTATACTATAAATGGCAATATATTTATTTATCAAATTCCCTATTTTCTACAAAAATACTAATTTTTCTCAAAAAAAGCAAAGATTTTTTCCTTTGAGGCTTGTTTTTCTTTACTAAAATACAAATTAGATAAATTACTTAGTTACCAAGCAGTTTTATGGTTTCTGAATAAATGTATTTTGCAAATTCGAGCATTTCGGTTACCTCTTTTGTGTTGGGTTTTCCAAAGGGCATTAAGCCTATTTCACTCGGATAGCGCGATGTTGTATAGATTTTATCAAGAAGTTCTAATTTTTCAATATCTACCTCAAAACTTATAAACGCTTCAATTTTTGCATGCAAATTAAAGCCACTGTTGTGTGATTACTTTCATAGAGTATTTTTCCTTTCGATACTATTTCGTTGCCAAAAGAGCTGTTTTGTTTTACAAATTCTTGGTACATTGGCAATGTATGAACGATTAAATCTACGGCAATGTGTTTTTTTACAGGTCGTATGGCTTTGCTTATTTTCAAATACAATTCATTGTGCTGATTATAATTTTGAGGCATATAGTTATCGTTGGTAACTACCAATAAATCAATATCACTGTCCGAATTGGGCGTTCCATAAGCATACGAACCAAACAGTAAAACCAAATACGGATTTATTGCTTTTAAACTATCGGTAAGTTGTTGTATATATTGATTTTCTATTTGCATATTTGGTTTATTTATTTTCAATGCAAGTTACAATTTTTTTTTACAAAAATACTCATTTTTATCAAAAAAAGCAAAGATATTTCAATCTAATTCAATCTA
>DZBP01000291.1:1614-3248 GCA_022729915.1 Draconibacterium orientale
ACTTCAATCTTCTAAGCTTTTTCAAAAAAAACATCGGCTTCAACCACTGCTGATGCTGACGATGTCTTCTAATGTTGGGAAGAAAGTAAAACGTCTGCAAAACTTAGCAAAAATAAAAGCCGCTCGGATTTAGTTCCGGCGGCTTTTTTTATTTTGGAAAAGAACAAAATAAGCAAAGACATGAAAAAACGTGGATTTAAGTTTGTCGGTTCTACCGTTATTTACGCACATTTACAAGCAACCGGAATGGTCAACGACCATTTAGTTTTGTGTTTTGGGCATTCAGAAATAACTTATACTTAAAAACCATAACTTCTGCATAGCGTAACTATTGGGCAAGTTTTTTTGTTTTATATACGAACTAATTTGCCTTTTTCTGATATTTTATTAATTTTGTACAAAATTTAAAACAAAATTCCAAAATAGTTAAAATGATTCAAGAAGAGCACATAAAAGAAATTTCAAAGCGCGAGCAAGCGTTGAGGAGGTTTCTTTGACATAGATGGCAAGTTAATAGAAATAGAAAACGAAGAAGAAAAAACACAGGTACCGAATTTTTGGGACGATGCAAAAGAGGCTGAAAGACAGCTAAAAAAGATAAGTCAAATAAAGTTTTGGACGAACTCCTACTTCAATGTCAAGCGAAATATCGAAGACTTGGAAATTTTATACGATTTTTTCAAATCGGGCGATGCTACCGAAACCGAACTCGAAGAGCAATATCAAAAGACTTCTAAATTCATGGAAGACCTCGAATTTAGAAATATGCTTCGCAGTGAGGAAGATAAGTTTAGTGCCGTGTTGAAAATAAAGCCCGGCGCAGGTGGCACCGAAAGCCAAGATTGGGCAGAAATGCTCATGCGCATGTACATCATGTGGGGCGAAAAAAACAATTACAAAATCAAGGAACTCGATTTTCAGGCAGGCGATGTAGCAGGTATTAGCTCAGTAACTATCGAGTTAGAAGGCGATTATGCTTATGGCTACTTAAAAAGCGAAAACGGTGTGCATCGTTTGGTTCGCCTTTCGCCTTTCGATTCCAACAACAAACGTCATACTTCTTTTGCATCGGTTTATGTAACTCCGTTAATTGACGATAGCATTGATATTCAGATAAATCCGGCGGATATAACGTGGGATACTTACCGTTCGGGAGGTGCAGGCGGACAAAATGTGAACAAAGTAGAAACGGGTGTGCGTTTAAAACACAAACCCAGCGGAATTGTAATCGAAAACACCGAAACCCGTTCGCAACTTCAGAACAAAGAAAAAGCCATTCAGCTCTTAAAATCACAACTTTACGAAGTAGAATTACAAAAACGACGTGAAAAACAAGCCGCAATAGAAGGTTCTAAAATGAAAATTGAATGGGGTTCGCAAATTAGAAATTATGTTCTGCACCCTTACAAGATAGTAAAAGATTTGCGCACCGGCTACGAAACTTCTAATACTCAAGCAGTTTTAGATGGCGATTTGGACGGTTTCATTAAAAGTTTTTTGATGGAATTTGGAGGAAAATGATTTTGTTAATTAAGAAATGTTAATTAGGAATTAAGAATTAAGAATTGATATTTTTTAGAAATAACAATTTAACAATTTAACAATTTAACAATTTAACAATTTAACAATTTAAC
>DZBP01000008.1 GCA_022729915.1 Draconibacterium orientale
CCTGCCTCACCTAAGGAACCACCTCGAGAGTCGGGAGTAATTGTTAAAAAAGGAACCGCAGATGTTACGGTATTTACTTGCCCTGCAAGTTCATCTTTTGATAATATTTGTGCATTGGCTACCGAAAATAATAGTACAAAATTTACTGTAAGCACAAATTTAGCGAGTGTTCTCATCATTCTTTCTATTTAATTAGTAAAATTGTTGTTTTATTAAGCTTCTGTTAATCAAGTATATATCAAAGAAAACTATTTTTTAGAAGCGCAAACAAACTTAATTTATGTTTGTTTTTAGCTCTATTTTCAAAGTAAATACATTGAAAATAGAATCAAAATTATTACTTAAAGGATTGGAATCAATTAAGTTAAACATATTTTTCATTTTGCAGTAAATTTTTTTCAATACAATTCTAGTTTTAGTGATGAGATTGCTATCGGGCGCAAAAGTAAATAATTCTATTTTTTCTACAAAATATATTTTAGAAACGATTTTTTATTTTCAATAGTATGTAATGATTTTTTTTTTTTTTGATAAAAAGTAGTGAACCAAATCAACTTGTTCATTTATTTTGCCAAGTGCTTAACCTAAAAAAGCGAAGCAATTGAAAGCAAAAAGAATAAAACTAACAAAACAAAAAAAGGTTTTAAGATTTTGGCAGTTGCTTTTTGTTTTTCTTCCAACGGATAGTTCAGAAACGATTTTGTCAATTTTAAATAATTGATTTCAGAGCCAACTGTTTTATTTACAACAAAATAAATAATTCCCATCAATGGAATTGCCAGCAACTTTCCTATTGTTTTACCCGACGAATAACCAAACAATTGCTCAAATAATGAATCTAACGCTTGTTTAAAATCCTGAAAAACAGTAATTAAAATTAAAATAGCTAGGAAAAAAGAAAGAATAACTAGAACTGTCAAAAATAAATTTCCGTTCATTCGACCAGAATTACCATTTCCGCCTTTTTCAGTAATTTCATAATACTGACTTCCATACAACGCTTCGAAAAATGTCATGCCTTTTTTTACTAATTTAAAATAAATTGAATCTGCAAATAAAATTATTTTTCTGAAAAATTTCAAATTAATGTGAAAACAATTTAAAAAAAAGACATTTAGTTGTTCCGATTTTAGTACATTTGTAACATTACATTTTACAATATTATTTCAAAAAAAAATTAAAACATGACAAAAAATATTCAAAAACTATTTTTTTTGCTTGGGCTTATCGTTATAGGTTGCAATTCAAACAACCAAAAGCAAACCAATAGCATAAAGCAAAATACAGAATTAGATATTTCGGCTGTTCCACAATGGAGCAAGGAAGTAGTTTGGTATCAGATATTTGTGGAGCGTTTTAGAAATGGCGACCCTTCCAACGACCCAACTCGTAACGACATCATGGGAACTTATCCCGATTCAGTTCCAGCCAATTGGACTATAACTACTTGGACCCAAGACTGGTACAAACCCGATGCTTATTTCAAAACGTCCATTTTGCCCGACCAGTGGAATAATTTGCAACTTCGCCGTTATGGTGGTGATTTACAAGGAGTTTTAGACAAGCTCGACTATCTTCACGATTTAGGAATTACGGCTATTTACTTCAATCCGCTCAACGATTCGCCTTCGCTTCACAAATACGACCCGCGAACTTGGACGCACATTGACGTAAATTTTGGTCCAAATCCCACTAAAGACAAGCAAATCATAGCCAAAGAAAACCCTTTAGACCCAAAAACTTGGCAGTGGACTGAAGCCGATAAATTGTTTTTAAAAGTAATAAATGAATGTCATAAAAAAGGAATTAAAGTAATACTCGATTATTCATTTAATCATACAGGAAAAGAATTTTGGGCTTTTAAAGACATTCAAAAAAATGGAAAAAATTCTAAGGTAGCCGATTGGTACGAAATTGAAAGCATGGACAATCCGGAAACTCCTGAAAATGAATTCAAATACAAAGGTTGGGCAAACGTGCCAAATATGCCCGAAATGGCAAAAATTATAACTTCCGACCCCAAAGAAATGCCTTTTGAAGGAAACTTAGAAAGCGAAGATGCCAAACAACACATTTTCAACATTGCACGCCGCTGGCTCGACCCCAATGGCGATGGAAATCACGAAGATGGACTCGATGGCTACCGACTTGATGTGGCTGCCGAAGTACCAACCGGTTTTTGGCGCGAATTTAGAAAAGTAGTACGCCAAACCAACCCCGAAGCCTATCTTATTGGCGAAATTTGGTGGAAAACTTGGCCTGACGAACTACTTTTTCCGAAAACTTTTTTGGAAGGCGATATGTTTGATGCGATTATGAATTACCGCTGGTTTAGACCAACACGCCAATTTTTTGCTGATGCCCCAGAACCTATGAAAGTAAGCGATTTTGTAGCTGAATTGAAAGATAAACTTGACCAAATTGACCCTAACCGCTCACAAGCAATGATGAATTTGCTTGCTAGCCACGATGCTGAAAGGGTTTCAACATCACTTTACAACAAAAACAAATACAAATTTCAAAGCAAACCGTATGACAACAAAAATTACAAAATCGACAAACCCGACGAAGCCACACGCAAAATTTTGGAAATGCTTCTAATTCATCAATTTACATACATTGGTGCGCCACACATATGGAATGGCGATGAGGTTGGTATGTGGGGAGCAGACGACCCAGATTGCAGAAAACCAATAGTTTGGGCTGATTTGCAATACGAACCCGAAACCCACCACCCTTTCAACATGAAACGCAAAACCGACAAAGTAGAACCTGATATGAATTTATTTAATTTCTACAAAAATATTATAAAATTTAGAAAGGAAAATTCGGTTTTGGTGTACGGTGATTTAGAATATACTCTCATAGATGACAATGCTATTTGTCTGGCTTACAGTCGATTTAATGAGAAAGAAGAAATTGTAGTTGTGTTTAATAAATCCGAAAAAGAGCAAAATTTAAATGTTCCGGTACAAATAAATGGCTCATTTTCAAACGCTTTTGATGCAAACGAAACAATTTCGACACAAAACAAAACATTAACATTAAAAATGCCTCCAATGACAGCCAAAATATTCAAATTGAAATAGTTGCTTGCACTAAAATTTTATAAATATTAACTAATTTTATGCTAATTAATTAACTTTGCCAAAGTTTTAAACTTTGGCAAAGTTTTCTGGTATTTACAAAAAAAAATAAACTACCCTCCCACTCCACTAAAATTATTTTTTCGGCTAATTGTTCCTCGTTTAGGTTTTTCGTTGAGAGCAGTTTCGAGCGCACTAGTTGCACCTAATGCTCGCACACTGTATTCCAAATCGCTGAAAAGACAAGGTTTTATCATGCCTTTGCTGGTCAGACGCAGTCGGTTACACGTTTTGCAGTCGCCACCATCTCCACCTTGAACTTTCCAAAATCGACCATTTTCTAAATCCATTTCACGAATGTAACGAATTTCGAGATTGTTTTGCTTACAATATTCCGCAACTAACTGAGCATCTGGCTCTAAAGCCGATTCTTTTATTACACAATTTATTTTAATGGGTTGAAGTCCGGCATTACGGGCAGCGTCTATGCCTTTGTAAACCAAGTCAATATCACCCAAACGAGTAATTTCTTTGTATCGAATTGGGTCGGTTGTATCGAGGCTGATGTTTACACGCTGCAAACCTGCTTTTTTCAATTCATTAGCGTATTTTGGCAATAAAATACCGTTTGTAGTCATTCCTAAATCTGTAACACCTTCAAGCTCAGCAATCATTCTCACCAATTCGACAATATTTTTTCGAACTAAAGGCTCGCCACCAGTTATACGAATTTTATTTACACCATCAGAAACCGCTTTTCGCACCACGTCCATTATTTCGTCAAAAGAAAGTATTTCGGTATGAGAAATTGGCACAACTCCCTCAGCAGGCATACAATACACACATCGCAAATTGCATCTGTCGGTAACCGAAATACGCAAATAATTAATATTTCGGTTGAATTTATCTTTCATTTCTTATATTTTATCAGTTTTTTTGAAACTCAGTGCAGTTAATTAATACAATCTAACAGTAACCAACTCACCAGCCATAATTTGTTTTTGTCCAATTTCTATTACAATTAGACCTTGTGCAAAACTCAAGGCATTAATGTGTGCAGAACCATGATAATTAACAATTTGCACTTTTCCATCCTCGGTAATTCGAACTGGAATCCACGATTTTCGAGAATATTTTTTGCGAGAATAAGTTTCAGCCAGAGGCATTTTAATAGCCAATGGCACAAAATCGTGTCCTTGCATTTTGTAAATCAATGGTTTAGCAAGTAATTCAAATTGTGTAAAAGCCGATACCGGATTTCCGGGCAATCCAAATAAAAATTTATCACTCTTTACTGCCAAAAGCGTAGGTTTTCCAGGCTGTACCGCCAAGTGATGAAACAAAATTTCAAATCCGTTTTTTTCTACTATTGCCGGAACCAAATCAAAATCGCCCATTGAAACTCCTCCGGTAAGCAAAACAACATCATTATCATTAATTGCTTGATTTATTGTATTTTGAGTCGATTCTTCTAAGTCATCAGCAATTCCTATATAACTTGGAATTGCGCCCATAGCTGTAATTTGAGCAATCAGTTGAGCCGAATTGCTATTTCTGATTTGCGAAATAGAAGGCTTTTCGTGTGGCTCTACCAACTCAGAACCTGTTGCAATAACAGCAACTCTAATTTGTTTACTTACAGGAACTTGAACACAACCCACAGAGGCTAAAACAGCAATGTCTTCGGGTTTAATTAATTTTCCTTTTTTCAAAACAATTTCACCTTCTTTTATATCTTCACCAATATAGCAAATATTCAAATTTGGTTTATCGTCAATTTCCACTTGACAAACATTCAGATTTTTGCCATTTTTTGTATTTTTAATTCTATTTTGAGCTATTTCGATAGTATTTTCAACAATAATTATGGCATCAGCACCTTTTGGAAGCATTGCACCAGTCATAATTTTTGTAGCCTGATTTTTACCAATTTCTTTCTTTGGAATTTGTCCGGCTGCTACTATTTCAATTACGTCCAATTCGTTATAAATATCTTCTTTTCGGCAAGCATAACCGTCCATAGCTGCTTTATCAAAAGGAGGCATATTCATATCCGAAACTATATCGCTGCAAAGCACTCTACCTAAGGAATTTAACAAATCAACCGTTTCGCATTTCAAAACATAACGCTCTGAATTATGCATTAATATTTTGTAAGCTTCTTCAAATGTAATCATATCAATTTATTATTATTGAGGAAAGATGTCGTCTTTAATTTAATTACAAAAATATAAATAGTTAGATAATTGCAAAACGATTAGTAGTAGTTTCTTTTTTTTATCCAAAATATAATAATTTTCCAAAAATTAAAAACAATTATACAGAAAAAAGAATTTGTATTTATTTTATTTTAACAAAAAAATAAAACAAATTTTAATTTTGTTATGAAGATTAAATTATTGATTATGTGATAATTGAAATTAATTTAATCCATTTGCCTCAAAAAAAAATAAAAAAATAAAATCGACAAAGGAATAATTATTGTTTGAACAAAATTTATATTTAATTTTGTTACAAAACTTTTTATACAAATCGCAATTTTTTTTAGAAAGTAAAAAAATAAAATTTGTAACTAAAATTTATGAAAAATTATGTACCTTAACTTAACTAACTACGTATAATGAAATCAACATCAACATCTTATAAAAAAATATTTTTTTTATTTTTTTTATTAACTCCTTTAGCGTTTTTTGCACAAACACGTGCAATAGTAAGCCCAAACAATCGCTTTTTTGCAATTGAAGAATTTAACGGAAAAAAAGATGAGAATGGCGTAAAAGTTTATGAATATGAATACAAAATATTTCATTTACAAACCAAAACTTTCCTCCAATCTTTTGTAATTCATTCCAAAAGCAAAGAGCAACCCAATTTGGTACAATTTAGTCCCGATGGTAAGTTGTTTAGTGTAAAGCAATTACAAATCGAAAAGAAAATTGAAATTGCTGGCGGCATCGAAAAAACGGAAACATCGCACCATATTTTAAAAATTTGGGACGTTCGTACCGGAAACCTTGTTACTGAAGACATTGGATACGATGATTTGGAATTAGTATTTTTCAATCAATCACATTATTATTTGCTCATTTCTAAAGACGAAATGCGCTCTTTTGATACACACAAAGGAAGTAAAATACTTGATTACAAATATGTTAAAGGCACAAAAATAAAGTCGGCTTTTTTGAGTGCTGACGACAAGTACATTGTAGTAATCAATAACTTAGGTCAAGCAATGATTTGGCTAGCCGGAAATCCCAAATTGCTCAAACGAATTTCGGGGAGCGAAATAAAATTTAGCATCGATATGCAATTTTTAACTTCTTACAGAGTTTCTGGTCCAAATATTTCGGCTTATGTTTACAAAATTCCTACTTTTGAGCGAGTAAAAAGTGTAAATGCCAGCAAAATTTTACGCGAAATGGCTAAAAAAGAAAAGGACAAAATAAAAGCAGAAAATCCTGATATGAAGAGCATTGTGTTACCAAGTTACAGAATTGACCCTGCTAAATCGAATTTTGGTCCGTATGGAAAATACATGGTTACTTATACCGAACGTCAATACAACGAACCTCCAATGCTTGAAAAAAAGCTCGTGTTTATTGATATTTTCAAAGGAAAAGCCATTTATGAGGTGGAAGAAACCAATGACAAATTATCGCTTTTCCCTTACAAGTGGGCAGGAAATTCTATTTTTTTATTACAAGCTGATAGTTTTAATATCGACGTATTGAATCTTAAAGCTGAACAATTTGTTCAAAATTTGGAACTTGATATGGAGTACGAAGCAGGCGAAAAAGGTGTTACACCCGAAAAACAGCTCAAAAGCAGAATTTTAAGCCCAAACAAACGGTATGTAATAATGCCTGTAATTGGCTCAAAAACTGACTTTTACATCAAATGTACTTACCTTGATACTACCAAAACACTTGTTAAAAACTTGCAATTTATTGATTTTAGCCCTAACAGTAGGCAAATTTTTCTAAAAAATGTGAAAAACGAATTGGTAACTGTCAATACCATCGATTTTGAAACATTAGGAGGAAAAACAATTGATTTTGAAATAGTTAAAGCAACACCTGACTCTCTCAGAACACCCGAAATGTTGGTTTTTAAAGAGTTCAAACTTGGTACTCCCGATAAAGAAGAATTAATTGAAAACGACACTGAAATACCTCAAAATTTTGAATACATTAGAGGTGGCAACACACGCGAAATTTCTAGTTTGGATTCGTACGATAAACTTTTTTTATACACCAAATGTGTAGAAATGTATCGGGAAAAACTAGGTATTCAATTTCATTTGATGGATAATTTTGGCAATTTTATCGAAGGCGGTGGTACTGAAGAATGGAAAAAAATTTGGTGCAATTTGATTATTGAATCTCCCGATGGGCAAGTACAGCAAATCAATGACTTTGAGCTAACAGAATATTCAAGCAAAGATTCTGTGAAAACAGCAATTGCTATTGTGCTCGATCACAGCGGCTCAATAGGAAATGAACGTGCAAAGTTGATGCAAGAAGGCGCAAAAGATTTAATCAAAAACAAAAGCAAAGAGGACGCCATTGCGATAGTTAAATATGACCACAATATTGGAATAGAATCAGAGCTTAGTGATGATAAAAGCTTGTTAACAAAACAATTAACAATGAATGGTATAGGACGCTTTGGCGGTGCAAGCTCGCTCATTGATGGCATTAACGAAGGCATTTCACTTTTAAACAATGCAAATAATTACCAACGCAAAGCAGTAATTGTTTTGACCGATGGAAATGAAAATAGCTCATATTTATCAAAAAACGAAGTAGTTACACGTGCAATTAGAAGCAATATAAGTGTACATGTAGTTAATTTTGGCGAATTAAGCAACCAAAATTTTTTGGCAGGAATTGCAAATCATACCGAAGGAAGTTTTTCTCAAATCTATGAGAGACAAGATTTTAGATGGATTTTTACCGACATTTATCGTCGAGTTAAAAATTATTACGCAATCCGATTTAATAACACTTTGCAAGGAAATTATAAGGTATTTGTAGAAATTTGTCCGCAAAAAATTGAATCGCAAAAACTAGCTACTCAATTTAATTACTCACCTGTTGAACTAGATGAAGTAGCATTGTATTTCGATTCAAAAGATGCTTTTTTGCAAAATACAAACGAAATAGCAAAAGAAATTGCTCAGGATAAAAAGTATTCGATAAAACCACTAACAAATTTTGATAAAATAAAGATTTTGAGCCCAAAAGGAGAATTAATTTCGCTTCCAATCGATACGAGTACTGTTAATTTGGTTCCTTTAGTAGAAGAATTTAATAGTTTAACATTTCCCGACATTAAATTTAATTTCAATGAAGCCTCAATTGTAGAAGGTACAGCCGATGGATTGGAAGAACTTGCTGCTTTTTTGAAAAAGAATCGTACTGTAGTAATCGAAATTGGCGGACATACAGACGATGTAGGTGATGCAAAACGTAACAGAGAGCTTACAGAAAGGCGAGCTATCAATGTGAAAAAGAAATTATTAGCTCTTGGAGTAATAGCTGAAAGAATTCAAACTGTGGGTTATTCTGATTCGCGTCCGGTTGTGGACAACAGCACGGAAGAAAATAGAAATTTGAACAGACGCATTGAATTTAAGCTACTTAGCTATTAATCACGACTATCTTCTTCGTGAAAATTGTTAAAGTATTGATTAATAAAAAAGAACAAAACTAAATTGTATATTTTGTTTTACTAAGTGCTTAAAATTTATTTGATTACAAAAAGATTTGCTTCAATTAAAAAGCACTTGTGCTTAACTTTTCCAAAGTTTAAACTTTGGAGAAGTTAAATTTTTTAGACAGCCTCTTTTATTTTGTAAAATACTTACTTTCTTTGCATTGGTAATTTATAACGTCGTATTTTATCGAATTGATAAAGTGCATTTGCAATCGCTCCTGCTGTTGGTACAAGCCCAATTTCGCCAATTCCTTTTGCCCCATAAGGTCCCACCAAATCTTTTACTTCTACGCCAATTACCTCAATTTCAGGAGTTTTATCAGCACGCAAAATTCCCAAATTTCGCATTTTATCGCTTACCAAAAAGCCATTTTTCATGGGCAAATCTTCAGTGAGCGCGTAACCAATTCCCATGTGAACAGCTCCTTCTATTTGACCTTCAAAAAGAATGGGATTCATAATTTTTCCGGCATCGTGTGCAGCATAAATTTTCTCAATTTCTCCATTTTCATCGAGTACACAAAGCTGTGCAGCATAGCCATAAGAGTAATGAGTAATGGGCTTTTCAACCTTTGCTCCTGGTTTTGTTGTCCAATCGCAAATCCAACCGCCTTTGTAAATTTTACCAACTAATTTTTCTAATCCAACTGCATCTAAATCTTGTTTAAATGCTTTTGCTGCATCTATAATTGCGTTTCCTACCAAAGCAGTCGCACGCGAGGAAGTAGTCATTCCTGTTTTAATCTGTGCCTCTGTATCTACCACTACTTCAATCATTTCGGGCAATAAATCGGTTTCTTGACAAAGCGTTTGCAAAGCCATATTGTGGACACCCTGCCCCATTTCAGTCCAGCCATGATGCAAAATAACTTTATTTGGCGACTTTACTTCAATTTTAACATTGCTAAAATCAGCCATTCCATTTCCAACTCCCGAATTTTTGATTGCAGTAGCAATTCCGGCATATTTTGCAGCTTCAAATTTATCTTTTAACTTGAGCAAGCAAGCACGAATTCCCACACCAAAAACTTCTTGTCCGGTGGAAGTTTTTGCACCATCTACCAAAGCGTTATCGTATCTAAATTGCCAACGATTAAAATTTCCCTTTTCACAAATCTCATCAATAAGCGATTCTAAAGCAAAATTTACTTGATTTGCTCCAAATCCACGCATAGCTCCACTTGGTATGTTGTTGGTATAAACAGTTTTAGCTTCAATATCTACGCACGGAACTTGATAACCGCCCGTTGCATGCCCAGCAACTCGCTCCAAAACTTTCATTCCCACCGAAGCATAAGCACCTGTATCACCTATTGCTTTCAATTTCAGAGCAGTAAGCTTGCCATTTTTGTTTGCAGCCAGCGTCATGTCCATAAAAACCGGATGTCGTTTGGGGTGCATACGAATCGATTCTTGGCGTGTAAGTGCCAATTTTACAGGCTTTTGCAATAAATATGCATAAAGTGAAACGTGCCCTTGCACAGTCATATCTTCTTTTCCACCAAAACCACCGCCATTTGGAACTAGCTGAACATGAACGTTTTCCTCTGGTAAACCCAAAATCAAAGCCACTTGCCTTCGGTCTTCATAAATTCCTTGACTTTGCGAAATTAGTTTTATTCCACCATTTTCGGGCAAAGCTATTGCCGCTTCAAATTCCATAAAAGCATGTTCAATGCGTTGAGTTTCAAACTTTCCGCTCACTACAAAATCTGATTTTTCAAATTCTTCGTCAGCATCTCCTATTTTAATTATACTATTTTCAAAATTATTTGGCATTTCGCTATGTACTTGAATACTAGATGGTTTCAAGGCTTCAAAAACGTCAGTTACTGCTTCCAAAACTTCATACTCAACGTGAATCAGTTCAACAGCTTTTCGTGCAATTTCCTCATTTTCAGCAACTACACCAGCCAAAACATCACCAATATAATGTGTAATTTCGCCTTCAGCTATCATCAATTGCCAATCGTCAATAATTAACCCAATATTTCGTTTTGCAGGAACATCTTTGGCTGTAAAAATTCTCAAAACTCCAGCAAGTTTTGAAGCTTTTTCAATGTTTATTTTCAACACTTTAGCTCTCGGAAACTCACTAAATTTGAGTGCAGAAAAATACATTCCATCTATAAAAATATCGTTCACAAAATTACGCTTACCCAACGCTGTGTCAAGTGCTTGATATTTAGGCTCCGGCTCACCAATTTTGCCGGAAGTTTTGATTAATTCCAAGCTCTCTCCATTTCGCAAAACTTTAGCTGCTAGCAAGATAGAATCTTCAATTTTTTTATAACCTGTACAACGACACAAATGCAGTTTAATGGCTTTTCGAACCTCTTCTTTTGTTGGATTTGGATTTTCTTTGAGCAAAATTTTGGTTCGCATAATAAAACCAGGCGTGCAAAATCCACACTGCACAGCTCCTTTATTTACAAAAGCTTTAGCAATTGTTTTCATCACTTTTGGCGGAAAACCTTCCATCGTAAAAATTTCGGCATCTGCCAGGTTTTTTAATTTGGTAGTGCAAGCTAATTTTGCTTTTCCATTGATTTCTACTAAGCAAGCTCCACACGTACCTTCACCCGAGCAACCATCTTTTAAGCTTGTTATTTTTTTTGTTTCACGTAAAAATTTTAAAAGTGAAACTTCTTCATTTTCAGAATAATAAACATATTCTCCGTTTAGTTTGAATTGAATCATTCTTTTTCTAATTTGGTTTATTTTGTAGTTTTTTTAATTATCTTATATTCAGAATATTCACTAAAACATGATTAGAAAAAAATCTTGCAATTTCTTCGACATATTGATTATTTCGATAAACGCCTCCTTATTTTCTTCAACTGCTTGATTTTCATATTTTCCAATGAAATCAATTAATTTATTATTTGATAAATAGTAACGAAATTCGCCGACATCGCTTTGTTTGTAAAAGCAAAAAATAAGTTTTCCGTCTTTAAAAATAAATTCGTACGAATCAGAATTTGCAGCATAAACCTCAGTGTAATCAATTCTTAATAAGGCTTCTAAACCTTTTTCGTCCCAATGCGCAGGAGCTTTGTCGTACCAAAAAGTTATTTTCTTTATATAATTTCCTGTTGCGGGCCAATTAATTGTTCTTTCACCGTTTGAATTGATTGTTAAGTCGTTACGATAAATCTGACACGCTTCAACTTCAGTCTGATTGCAAGCTGCAATTTTTTCGGAAATGTCGTAATAATACTTTTTAATTTCTTTTATATCAGACAATTGTGCATTGGCTTGAAAAATAAATAACAATAGTGAAAAGCTCAAAATTTTAAATTTCAATTGTTTCATAGTTCATTAGATATAAAAAAAATGGACGACACTGTTTCAATAAAAAAGTTCTAAAAAAAGGAAACCGAAAATTAAGCACCTATACTATTTTAATTAGAGTAAACCTTTTTGTAATCAAATAGATTTTATGCTTTTGGGAAAACAAAACATACAATTAAATTTGTTTCATAACTTAAATTTGATACAAATTAAATAGCAGGCATACAGTTTTTTTCAAAAATATAAAAAAAACGGAAAATTCAAAAGAAACTTTTTAAAATAAAGTTTTTCTTTGTAGGTTTGAATGCTTTTGGCTAAAAAAACTTTTCTACTTAATAATAGTAGTTTTTTTTGGCTAATCAATTTAAAAACAAAATGCTTTTTAATAACTAATTCAATAAAATTTAAAAAATAACTATGAAAAAAATTCAATTTTGTGTACTGTTTTCACTTCTTTTTTTAAGTTTAAAAACAATGAGTCAAGAAACAAAAAATCCTATAGTTGAAATTTTGTCCAAATCTGATGGCATTATAAAGCAAGTCTTTGAAAATGCTGAGCAATACGAAGTTCAAATAATTTACACCCAAATAGATAGAGATAAAAAAAATGTTCCTCATTTTACTAATTATCAGTTCAATTTGGATAAAAAAAGATATTTCTATCCGGCAAGTACCGTTAAAATGCCCATTTCATTTCTTGCGCTCGAAAAAATTAACAAACTAAAAAAGCAAGGCATAAAAATAGACAAATCGTTTGCTTTAAGAATAGATTCGGTTGCCGAAAATCAAATAGCTGTTAATGGCGATTCTACTAGTCAAAATGGCGAAGCAAGCATTGAGCATTATATTAAAAAGGTTTTTTTGGTAAGCGACAATGATGCTTATAATCGCTTGTTTGAATTTTTAGGACCCGATTATATCAATAAAACACTGGCTGAGAAAAACATCAAACCTTTGAGAATCACGCATCGATTATCAGTTTGGGGGCTCGACAATACAATTACTCCTTCCTTTCATTTTTATAAAGGAAAAAAAGAAATTTATAGCCAAAATAAGCAACAAGCAATAGCCAAATACGATGGAATACAAATTGAAAATACTCAAAAAGGAAAAGGATATTACTCTGGTGATGAGTTAATTAATACTCCAATGGATTTTAGTAAAAAAAATTATTTTCCTTTGGAAAGCATGTTAAAAAGTTTGCAAACAGTTATTTTTCCTGAAGCTTTTCCAAAAAGTGAGCGTTTCGATTTGACAAAAGAAGACTACCAATTTTTATATAAATACATGTCAATGAGTCCATTAAAGAGTGATTTTCCTAAATATGAAGCAAACGAATATTGGGATAGCTACGTAAAATTCTTCCTTTTTGGCGACAACAAAAACCCGATGCCTTCTAATATAAAAATTTTCAATAAAGTAGGCGATGCTTATGGTTTTTTAATAGACTGTGCTTATATAGTTGACTTTGACACAAATACAGAATTTTTTCTTACAGCAGCGCTCAGCGTAAATGAAGACCAAATTTACAACGACGATAAATATGAATACGATAAAATTGGATTTCCATTTATGGCTAATTTAGGAAAAGAAATTATTAAATTTGACCAAGCACGAAAAAAACAATATGTACCTGATTTAAAGAAATTTAAACAATAAAAATATTTTCATTTCACAGGAAAAAGCAAGCTTTTAGAGAAAAAAAGAAAACTCTTTTTAAATGTTAAAATTCAAAAAGTCGGATTTACAAAAAGAAACTCCGCTTTTTTTGAACACAATATATAAAGAGCAAAATAAAAACCTAAAAGTTTGCTTTTTTTGAGTAAAACACAGTATTTCAGCACATTACAAATCCAACAAATACCTACATAATTAAAGTAAAAACACGTAAAAAATAACGTCAAACATCAAAAGAAATCGACTTTTAGAAAAAAATGCAGTTTTAATAAAAATAAAAAACTCCTAAAACGATGAAAAAAAGTGCATTTTTTACATTCAATTTCCTGCACCATTTTTAGTATTCAAAAAATCATTAAAATATTGATTTTAAATAAATTATAAATTTGAAACTCAATTTCAAAACGCAAAAAGCAGTAAAAAATTACTGTACGACTTGCGTAAAATTACTGTACGACTTGCGTAAAATTACTGCAAAAAAAATCAAAAAAACAGTATAAAATTACCTACAAAAACAGTACTAATAACTATTGATTACTTTTATTTAAGAATGTAATTTTGTATCAAATAAAAAGAGGTAAATAAGGAAGCCCTAAAGTTTCCTTTCAATATAAGGACATTAAAAACTAAAATTATGAAATTTGTAAGAAATTTAACCCCACAAGAAAAAGCTAGTTTATACGAATTGATGCGTAAAAGCACTAGTTTTAAAGTTCGCCAAAGAGCTCACGCTATTCTTTTGAGCGCGAAAAAACATAGAATCGACCAACTTTCTGACATTTTTGATGTGGACAGAGATACAGTAAGTGAATGGTTGAATCGCTGGGAAGTAAAAGGTTTGAGCGGCTTAATCGATGCTCAACGTTCTGGTCGTCCACGCAAAAAAGATTTAGAAAACGCAGAAGCTTAATCGTTTTTAGCAAACTGTTTTCTATAAAAACAACCTCAAGTATTTGATATTCAAAAACTTGAATTAAGATAAAAATTACTCAAAATTAAAATATTTCAATCAGATTTTTTTTTGATTGATACCCTAGATTTAATTGTGTGTGTGTGTTTATTCAGCCTGGCAGCTACCTAAATGTCAGGCTTTTATTTTTCAAAAAAAATCCCTTCAAAAAAAAATTTGAAGGGATTTTTTTTATTGTAAAATATCGGAATAATAAGCTTTTGCAAAATCTTTCAAATTATAGGCTGACGCCATCACTTCACCGTAAGCACCTGCACTTCGTATCGCAACCAAATCGCCACGTTGTGCTTCGGGTAGTTTAAAATCTTTCACAAACACATCAGAGCTTTCACAAACCGGACCAACAATGTCGTAAACCGAATCTTGTTTGTCAGAAGTCAAGCTTTCTATTTTATGAAATGCTTGATACAGAGCTGGTCTAATTAAATCGTTCATGCCAGCATCTAAAATCAAAAAGTTTTTGCTATTTCCTTTTTTAACGTACAACACCTTAGAAATTAAGCTTCCACTTTGTGCAATTATCGAGCGACCAAGCTCAAAATGAACAGTTTGTCTGGGCTTAAGTTTTAAATTGTCGGCAAAAATTTTAAAGTATTCTTCAAAACGAGCTGTTGCGTCTTCGTCGGGATTTTCGTAGCTGATTCCTAAACCACCACCAACATTAACATGCTCTATTTCAGTTTGTTGAGCTACAAAAATATCCTGAATTTCGTTTATTCTAATACACAAATCTTTAAATACACTCAAATTGGTTATTTGCGAGCCAATATGAAAATGTATTCCAACTAATTGTATGTTTTTCAGAGGTTTAATTATTTTGAGCAATTCGGGCAAATCTTCATAATTTACACCAAATTTGTTTTCGCTCAAACCGGTTGTAATGTGTTTGTGTGTTTTAGAATCCACATTTGGGTTGATACGAATGGCAATTTTTGCCAATTTTCCTTCTTTATGAGCAATTTGATTTATTACTTCTATTTCAGGAATGGATTCGCAGTTGAAGCTAAAAATTCCACTATTCAATCCAATTTTTATCTCCTTATCTGTTTTTCCAACACCAGCGAAAGCAATTTTGCTGGGTGAAAACCCATTTTCGAGTGCTTTTAATACCTCATTGCCACTCACACAATCAGCTCCAAAGCCATTTTTTTGAATTAATTCTAAAATTCGGTTGTTAGAATTGGCTTTTAAAGCATAATGAACCGAAAAATTGTATTTTTCGCTTGCATTTTTTACAGTTTCGAGCGTTTTTTGTAATAATTGAACATCGTAAAAATAGAATGGAGTTTCTATTTGCTCAAATTTTTTAATTAAAGTTTCTGAAAACATAACTTTTTAGTTAATAGTTTTTTATATTAAAATTAATTTTTCAAATTTAATAAATAAATTGTATTAAAACTACGAAAACAAATGTTTGCTCAATAATTCTAAAGCTGCTTGCTTGTCTTTTGTATTGATTAAGAGCGAAATATTGTGCTTGCTACCACCGTAAGAAATCATTCGTAGTGGAATATTTCCCAATGCTTCAAAAACTTGAAGAGCTACTCCGGTTTTTTCGGCAATAAAGTTACCTACCACACAAATAATTGTTTGGTCGTGTTCCACAGTAATGTTTGAGTACTTTTCAAGCTCATATTCAATATTTTGCAAATTTTTAATGTTATCGATAGTTACTGAAACCGAAATTTCGGAAGTTGTAATCATATCAATAGAAGTTTCGTATTTTTCAAAAGTTTCAAACACTTTTCGTAAAAAACCGTGTGCCAAAAGCATTCGAGCCGAATTGATTTTGATGGCTGTAATTCCATCTTTTGCGGCTACCGCTTTAATTCCATCGCCCGTTTCATCGCGTGTAATAAGCGTTCCGAGCGCATCGGGTTGGAGCGTATTTTTTAAAAGCACCGGAATATTTTGCAATTTAGCAGGTAAAACGCTTGCCGGATGCAAAATTTTTGCGCCAAAATAAGCCAACTCTGCGGCTTCATCAAACGAAAGTTCTCTAATGGCACGAGTATTTTTGACATAACGCGGGTCGTTGTTGTGAAAACCATCAATGTCTGTCCAAATCTGGATTTCTTCAGCTTTGATGGCAGCTCCAATCAACGATGCCGAATAATCACTTCCGCCACGCTGCAAATTATCAATTTCGCCGTACACATTTTTAGTTATAAAGCCTTGTGTTACAATAATTTCTGCATCAGGAAAAGCTTTTATTTCACGTTTTAAATTTTCTTTGATGTAAAAATAATCCGGTTCGTCATCTTTACCAATTCTCATAAAATTTAAAGCACTTACAAGCACTGCATTCACTTTATTTTCAACAAGATGCAAGTGAAATAAGTTGGTTGAAATAATTTCACCTTGTGCCAAAATTCGTTTTTCGGTACGAACAGTAAAAGGAGAATCAACTAGCGATTTAAGTGTCTCGAAAATATTGATTAATATATAGTTAGCATCTTTTTTGTACTGTTCGGTTTTGTATAATTCGTCTAAAAAAATGGTGTAGCGTTTTTCCAAATTTTCAATTTCCTTAATCGCTTCTTCCTTTTGCTTTTTTTCAGCTAAATTTGAAATTTCCACAAGTTTGTTTGTAGTGCCTGAAACCGCAGACAAAACAACAATTTTGCGATTTTTGTCGCAAATAATCTGAGCTACATTTTTCATTCTTTCGGGCGAGCCAACCGATGTTCCTCCAAATTTTAGAACTTTCATAATTTTTCTTTTTTTTTGTATTTTTAAAATACGATTTTTGAATTAAGCACCAGTGCTATTTTAATTTGAGCAAGTCTTTTGTAATCAAATAGTTTTTAAGCACTTAGCAAAATGAAATATACAATTTAATTTGGCTTACTATTTAAAAGTTAAACTAAGTAGTAAAGCAAATTTAATTGTGCATTTTATTCTATCAAATATTTATAAATTAATCGATTACAAATATATTTATTTCGAATAAAATAGTAATTATTTTTATTTTTGAGGTATTCACAACAGAAATTTCATTTACACTTCTATAAAAAACCCCGCAGAATAAAAAACAATTTAAGACCTACTAATTTATTTCAAAAAAAATTGCAACTACAAAAGAGTAATTGCAATTTAAAATCATTTTGGGCTCAAAAATATAAAATATTCTCCAATTTTATACTTTTTCTTTCAATTTGTAAGTTATTTTTTTGTTAATTAGTTCAAATCCACATTTCCATATTTGGTTTCAATATCAATAGTTGCTTTTGCAGCTTTATCGTTACCTACTAAACCCCAGTATTTTGTGCGTGTAGTTTCTTTTATTTTACTCAATTCTTTTGAGTCTGGCACATTTATGTTAGCATATTGAGCTTCAGCATTCAGCTTATACGAAACAGTAGGGTCAATTCCCAAATTAATTGAACCATAAGAATTTACGATTTCAATTTTCTTAAAATCGTTTGAAATTTTTTCAACACCTGTGTTGGTATATTTTGTTTCGAGTTTTAGAATTTGCTTTACTAGCTCAATTTCAATGTCTGCATAAGCCGAAGTGGTTTTAAAAGCATTGACTGTTCCTATTTTGTAACTATCATATTTTGAGTCAGCTACCATTAAATTAACCGATTTAACGCCCAATTTTGAGTATTTTGAACTCGATATAATTGCATTTGCATCGCCAATTGATAATTTTGAATAACTCAATTCCAATTTTAAATAATTGCAATTGTCTATTCTACTGCTTTTTGAGTATTGTAAGTTTACAATTCCGTAAGGCTTAGAATTGTCGCCCGAAAGTGTATTTATTTTAAGAGCGCCATATTTTACCGTTACGTTGAACTTATTAGAAAGTTCATTGATAAATACATCGCCAAATTTATTTTCGAGTTTTAAATATAAATTTTTTGGCATTTTAACTTTGTAATTAATGCTAAATTCTACATTATTAAAACTACCTTCCAAATCGGTACGTCCAAAAATATCATCACCAGATTTAGAGAGACTTACCGAAATTTTTTTCATAACTTCCTCGGCTTTCGATGCACTTGAAGCATCAACTTTGATAAAAACTTCAATTTGAACAGAGTTCTTGTCCCAATTTTCAATGTCGATATTACCGTATTTATTTTCTAAATTTACAACCGAATTATCTGTTGTAGTGAATGTTTCTTGCAATTTTTTAGTAATTTCTTCGGCATTAATTGTTACAACAAAAATAAGCTGAAAAATCACCAACAAGAAGAGCTGATAAATTTGTTTTGTTTTCATGGCTTTATATTTAAATAATTTATAATTTACTTGTATTGAATATATTATCAAGCAGGCAGAGTAAAAAAAATGCTAGCAATTTTCTTTTACCTTAGCTATTACTTTGTTCAAAAATTCAGAACGCTCTTGCATATTCATAATCATTGCATTGATTATCAATTTATTCTGGCTATTTTGCCTTAGCTCATTTTCGAGCTCGTTGTAATTGGTTTCAAAGTTTTTTAGTTCGTTCAAAATTTCATTTTTATTAATATCTGAATTTTTGCAATCCAATTGTTTGAACTCCAAAAGTTCTTTGGTAAAATTATCTTCGTAGTAATCTTGAACTTCATAAAAATCTGAATTTGCCAATTTAATTTGATAATTTGGAGTTACGTTTTTATTCAAACCATTATTTAGCAATGTAGCCAAAACAGCTGAAAAAATTAAAAAAATAAAAACCGCCGCAAAACTGTATCTTCTTTTAATTCTGAAAACTGTTTTTGTCGATTTTTGAGCTTCCATTTTTTGCATAAAACGATTGAAATGCTCAGCATCTGGTTCTTCCGAACTAAATAATTCTTTGTTATTTTTTATAAACTCTTCCATTTTGTCAATTTTTAGTAATATATATGGTAAAATTGGTTTTTCGTAATGAGCCAACTTAATTGGGTTTTTTATTTTAGCAAATGCTTAAAATTCATTTGATTACAAAAAAAGATGCTCCTAATAAAATAGCACTACCGCTTTTTTTCGTTCAAAATTGTAATGAGCTTTTGTTTAGCTCTTGTAAATTGCGACCTTGAGGCAGATGCTGTAATTCCAAGTATTTCAGCTATTTCGCTATGGTCGTAACCTTCGAGCAAATAAAGTGAGAAAACGATTCTGAAACCATCAGAAAGCTTTTTCATAGCTTCTTTAATTTCTTCAACTTGCTCATTTACCGACAGTTCAAATGAAAATTCATCGTTCTCGCTACTTACATCATGCTTTTCTTTGAGTTCGTCAAATTTTACTCGCTTTTTTTTCAAAAAGTCAAGTGATTTATTAATGACAATCCGTTTGAGCCATGCTCCAAAGCTTACTTCACCTTTGTAAGAATCGAAGTTTAAAAAAGCAGAAATAAAAGCTTCTTGCATCAAATCCTCCGTCTCAATTCTTGAATTTACTATTCGTAAAGCTGTGTTGTACATAGCTTTATAGTACAATTTATAGATTTCAAATTGAGCTTTTTTATCGCCAAGTTGTAATCTTTGTAATAAATCGCTTTGCTGAATCATACTTTTTTCTTCCACTTGCTTTCTATTTTAAATGACGATGAGAAATTAGAAAAGCTGCAAACAATTGCATTTTTTCTTATTTTTTTTTAAAAGAATAATATTGTTTCTAGCTGTTTGTTTTTTTGCAATAATTTAATTTTTTTGCTCTAAACAAACAAAAATAAATTAAATGATATTCGCAATATATCAACTAATTTCAATTTTTTTACAAAATCTAACGGCTATTGCATTTTTTTAATGAAAGTGAGTCTAATTGTAATATTCTAATTTTCAAACAATAAAGAAAATAATTCAATAATTACTTTTATTACACTTTCAAAATGTAAAAAAATATAAAAGTTGAAGAGAAACTAAATATCAAAAACAACTAATTATCAATAAGTTAATAAAAAAAATGGGTCAAATTGGAATTCTAAAATTATAAAAAAAAGTGAAATAAAAAAAGCTACCTTTTTTGAAGGTAGCTTTTTTAAAAAAGCAAAAGATTTTAACATTTTACCAAAATCAAATTTTTAATTATTTTGGCTTGTATTGAAAATTTTCAATCGTCTGTTTTTTTTGTATATAACAGAAAACTAAGCTTCTACTTCGTTTTCTTTGCGTGGACGACCTGAGCGAGGAGCATCGGCTAAGCCTTGAATTCCTTTTTCGCTCCATCTTCTAAGCCATTCGCTTACGGTGTCTCTATCAACTTCAAAAATATCTGAAAGCAAATCAATTCTGATTTTTTTTGCACTTAATAAAATTGCGTGAGCTCTTTGACGCACTTTAAAACTATTGCTTGTTCTCATTAATTCGTACAAGCTAATTTTTTCTCTACCATTTAATTTTGTAACGTATTTCATAACTCAAATTTTTTAGTTGTTTATTTTTTCTTTTTTTAGTTTGCCCCTCGTTTTATGAAAGGAAGCTTATTATGTGTTAGAAATTCTAAGAATTTCATTTCTAATTTTCTTTCTGATTTTCTTGATACAAAGGTAATGTGTTTGAAAAGCCTATACAAGAGAGCTTTTTACTGTTTTTTTATGTAATTTTAAGGGGGTAAAAGATGAGTTGAAGCAGTAATTTTACGCAAGTGTTAGGTAATTTAACGCATGTTTTTAAGTAAAAAAAACCGACTTTCTTTAGGTCGGTTTTGTATATTCAATTGATATTATGAGACTTAGCTTTTAAAAAAAATTATTTATCTACCAGTTTATTTTTCATTGCATGAGCTACAAGTTGCACACTATTTTTGCAACCGGTTTTGGCGAGTAACTTACTTTTATGTCCAATAACTGTTCGCTCGCTGATAAAAAGTTCTTCTGCTATTTCGTCGTTTGACATGCCTTCGCAGATAAGTGCTAAAACTTCAATTTCGCGTTTTGTGAATTGCTCTTTGTCTTCTTTTGGCGCCATTTTTTTTGTAAAAAAAGTCCAAAGTTCTTCCGAAAAATAATTTTGACCTTGGCTAATGAGTGTAATGGCTTTCTCAAGTCCTTCTTTTGTAATGTTTTTAATCAAATAGCCTTTTGCACCGGCATCTATCATGTTTTGAACGTAATTATCGTCCACAAACATCGAAAGTGCAATGATTTTAAGATTTGGATTTTTGTCTAAAGCTTTTTTTGTTGTCTCAATTCCGTTAATTCCGGGCATTTCAATATCCATAAAAACCATATCGGCATCAGGATATTTATCGAGCAAATCTAAAAGATCTTCTCCGTTAGAACTTTCAGCAATTATTTTAGTATTTTTAAGCCTATTTATGGTTGTAATTAGTCCTTTCCGAAAAATTTCGTGATCATCAACAACTATAATCCTAGTTTCTTTTTTCATGTGTTTCAATATTTTAGAGATGTAGCAATGTGCTAATTACAACTATTCATTGCTTTTTTTGCGTCTCAAATTAAAAATAGCCTTAGCTGTTTTAATATTCGATTCTCCTAAGTTAGTTATAAAAAAGCAAAATGCCTTTTACATAACTTTACAAAAGTAATAAAAAAAACGGAATTCCTCACTAAAGAACAAAAAATTCTTATCTTTTTTTTGTTTCAAAAGTACACTTATACCCCATTTTTGAAAACTAAATTTTAATTTGCCGAAATAAAAAGAAATGGCAAAAAAAAAATCTGAAATAAAAAAGTTCGATTTCAGAAGTTAATATCAACGACTACGCTTACTCCTTGACCTAAAACACTCTTAATCATACAAGTACCATTTACAGATTTTGCTCTTGTAATGATGTTGTTTAAGCCCATTCCTTTGGTTCTGCTGTTCATAACTGCCTGAACATCAAAGCCTACTCCATCGTCTTCATAAAGTAATTGCAACCGTTTATCTTTTTCGTTGAGAGTTATGTTAATGTGCTGTGCTTTAGCATATTTTATTGTATTGTTTATCAATTCTTTAACAATTCTGTATAGAACAATTTCTACTGTTTTGTTAAAATGAGCAGAACTAACATTGGGGTCGAAAAAAACATCAATATGTTCTACAACATTAATTTTTTGGCAAAAACTTTCGATTGCAGCAATTAAACCAAAATCCCTTATCACACTAGGCATCAGATTGTTAGAAATATCTTTAGCACTTGCGATAGCTTCATCTATCATTTCGGTAGCTTGCAGTATCAACTCAGACTTGTCTTTTTTCTTCAAATCTTTGTCATCTAGCTGATTGATAAAAAGTTTTATAGTTGATAGTAAAGGTCCCAAACCATCGTGCAAATCTTTTGCAAAACGCTTTCGTTCACGTTCTTCGGTTTCTATAATGGTTCTGAGAATCATTTGCTCGTTTTCTTTTCTATCCACAATGTCATGAACCATAAGCATAACTTGCTTATTACTTTCACTTTGCAAGATTTTACTCCGAATCTGAACCGGAATAATTCTACCGTCTTTAGCCACCGCATAATCCATCGCCAAAGGACTCAAACGAGCTCCATTTTCAAAGAAATTACGAATTTGGTCAAAGTAATTATTAAAAATCATGCTATCTTGGCTAAAACTTTTCAATTCGTCCAATTCGTAGCCAAAGTACTCAGTTACAGCAGGATTAATTTGCACAAAGTGCATTTTAGAATTTATAATAAAAACGGGATCGTTGCTATTTTTAATAATATAATTTAAGTTGGTTTTAGACTCGGCATTTTGACGGTCTGTAGATTGTTTGTTTAAAAAATCCGAAATTATTTTTTGAATTGTTCTAATATCCGTTTTAAAATTTTCGGTATAAACAAAAGCTGCTTCGTTCTCAAGCGATATAAAACCAATGCTTTTTTTTGACCACAAAATAGGAAAAATAACCGATGCTTGAGTTTTTCTGCCAGCAAAAAAAGTTCTAAAATATTTTTCCGAAATTTCTTTTTCTCTGATAATAAAAGCCTTACCTTCTTTTAAGCGAGCAATAAAAGGATAATCAATGCTATTGATGTATTTTCGATACTCAATAATATGTTTTGAGTAAAAAGTAGCTATTTCAGCAGTAGAATCATTGGTATCAAAGGCATAATATAAAATAGTATCAAAGCGAAAATGTCGAGCAATAATGCGCAATAAACTCGGAAAAGCATCAATAGATTCATTTTCAAGCATCAAATTGAAAAGTAAATGATAAAATTTTGTTTCCCTAATATTTTTTTGAGTTAAATCCATTTTCGCAGTTTTTGGTTAGAGTTGTTTCCAAAAAAAAAGTTAAAGAATTGATTTCAATAATTTTATAACTTTAAGTAGCATAGGGAAATTCAATGCAAGCAAAATGAAAAATAAGCTATAAATTGCAATATTTATTTTTTTAGTTTGAGAAATAAATTTTAAAGCAGTTCCAAGCGATTTTTTTGGTTTAAATTTGCCTGAAAGGATTTGAGTCGAAAAAATTTCATCGAGCAACAAATGGCTAAAATATCCAACTCCAATTGCAAAAGCCATAATAAACCTATCCAAAATAGGAATGTTTACTAAGTTGAGAATCAGAAAAATAAGCAAAAAACTAATAAAAATAGCAGGGATAGAATGAAACATACCTCTATGTTTAGTAACTTTTTTAAAAATAGGTGGTAATGCAAAATTGACCAACAAAAAAGCAACTAAAGGTGCAACAAAAGAAGCAATTACATTTTCATTAGTCATATTATAGGTTACAAAAAAAGCGATTCCAGCTGCAACCAATGCATAAAACCCGAATAAAATTTTAACAGGCGTACCGCTATCGCTATCCAAATCGGGTAAAAATGAGCCAATTGCAGTGTTCAAAAACACAAGCACAGCAACCGTTAGACTCGTAATTATGCCTAACATGTAACTACTTATCATCAATATAAATCCGGTAGCAATTCCTACGGAAGAGTGAGTTTTAAATCCGGCCATTTTTTTAAAACAAAATTAAATAAAAAATAAAATAACAAGGCAATTACAGTTCCGACTAATGCACCTCCCAAAATATCGAAAGGGTAATGTACACCCAAATAAATTCGGCTATACGAAACCAAAAATGCCCAAATAAAAATAAAAAAAGTATATGCTTTTATATTGAAAATCAACGAAGTAAAACAAGCCAAACCAAACGTATTGGCGGCATGAGATGAAACAAAACCGTACAATCCGCCTTTGTAAAACTCACCATCTTCAAATTGGTGCAAATGCAACAAATTGGCAATTTGAGGGTTTTGACTTGGACGAAGGCGCTCAAAAACTTCTTTAAATAATTTCACCGAAGTTAAGTCGGCTAAAGAAACAGCCAAAAGCAGCAACAATAAAGCAAAAGAAGCTTTTCTGAGCTCAAAACGTCTGAAAATGAACGCAAAAATTACCAAATATAAAGGAATCCATACTTTGCTCATGCTTAAAAACCACATAAGTTTGTCAAAAAAAGGAGTATGCAAACTGTTTAAATACAGAAGCAAAGTAGTATCCCAATTTATTAAAATTTCAATCATATAGCATGCTTTTGAAAGATTTTAAGAAAAATATTTTTATTCTAGAATTCCAAAAATCAATCCTTTTTATTAAGTTCTTTCCAAATAATATCTTTTAATTGCGTTAATCCAAAATTGGTAAACGATGAAATAAACACACTCGGAATTGCAGGTAAATCATTTTTTATTTCGTCAATAAGCTCATCATCAAGCATATCAGATTTACTAATTGCTAAAATTCTTTGTTTATCGAGCAATTCTGGATTATAAACCTTTAGCTCATTAAGCAAAATTTCATATTCTTTTTTAATATCTTTTGTATCAGCCGGAATTAAAAATAAAAGCACCGAATTACGTTCTATATGGCGCAAAAATCTAAGTCCCAAACCTTTACCTTCCGATGCACCTTCAATAATTCCGGGAATGTCAGCCATAATAAAAGAATGCTGCTCACGGTACGAAACAATGCCTAAATTTGGCACCAAAGTAGTAAAAGCATAGTCAGCAATTTTTGGTTTTGCTGCTGAAACAACAGAAAGCAAAGTAGATTTTCCGGCATTCGGAAAACCAACCAACCCTACATCAGCCAGCACTTTAAGCTCCAAAATTTTCCAACCTTCGACTTCATCATCACCTGGTTGTGCATATCTAGGAGCCTGATTAGTAGAAGATTTAAAATGCCAATTGCCTAAACCGCCGCGTCCACCACGTTCGAGAATTTCTGTTTGATCTTCTTTCGTTATTTCAAAAAGAATTTCACCGGTTTCAGCGTTTTTTGCAATTGTACCTAAAGGCACTTCAATGATTTCATCTTTTCCGTCGGCACCTGTTGAGCACGCGCCACTTCCCGAAGTGCCATGTTCGGCAAAAATATGTTTCCGATAACGCAAATGCAACAAAGTCCACATCTGCGCGCTTCCTTTGAGTATAACATGTCCGCCACGTCCACCATCACCGCCATCGGGTCCACCCATTGCGGTTGATTTATCTCTCTTAAAATGTGCAGATCCTGAACCTCCACGCCCCGAACGTGTAAAAATTTTTACGTAATCTACAAAACTTGTTCCAGCCATTTTTCTACTAAACAGTATTCAATTTGTTTGTTTAAAATACAAAATTAAACTCTCACAATTACTTGTAAGAGTTTGATTTTCAATGCAATTTGTAATTTATTTATTTTTTTGAAAGTTTACTCTTTTTTATCATTATTTCTTTTTAATAACTAACAAAATATTTAGAGGGTAAACTTTTTAATAATAAAATTTAATTATCTTAAAATATACAGAAAATTTATAAAAAAGTTTATATTTTTTTATAAATTATCAATTACAGAAGTCAATCGTTCAAAAATTTCGTCTAATGAGCCAACTCCTTTAATAGCAACTGATTTACCAGTTTTTTTGTAATGTTCCATAACCGGAATAGTTTGTTGTTTGAAAACAGCAATTCTATTTTCGATAATGCTAACATCTTGGTCGTCGGCACGTCCGGAGTCTTTGCCTCTATTTAAAAGTCTAGCTTTCAATTCATCATCATCAACATCGAGCAAAATAAGCTGTGAAATACCTTCACCAATTTCAGCTAAAAGAGCATCAAGTGCTTCAGCTTGCTTTACTGTGCGAGGAAAACCGTCAAAAATATAGCCTTTAGCTTGCTTGTTAGCATGTACTATACTTTTAATCATTCCTACAACTATCTCATCTGAAACAAGATCGCCATTAGCCATTATCTGCTGGGCTTTTAAACCAAGCTCTGTTTTAGCAGCAATTTGCGAACGTAGCATATCGCCCGTAGAAAGTTGTGAAAGACCGTATTTATCTATAATACGTTGAGCTTGAGTTCCTTTTCCAGCTCCCGGAGGTCCAAATAAAATTAAATTAAGCATAAAATAAATGTTATTTTGTTTTGTTACATCAAAAAATTATTTGTTATACTATTTTATGAATATAAATTTAATCAATTACAGTATAAATATCTTCTAAATTTCGTCCATAACCATTGTAATCAAGCCCATAACCTACAATAAATTCGTTTGGAATTTCCAAACCTATATAATCAACAGGATATTTATTTTGAAAAATTTCTGGTTTTAAAAGTAAAGTAGCAATTTTAATTTCAGACGGTTCGTAACCTTTAAGTTGTTTCAATATACTCTCCATTGTATTTCCAGTATCAACAATATCCTCAATTACTACAACTACCTTATCCTTAATATCTTCGTTTATTCCTATCAGCCTTTTGATTTTACCGGAAGAAGTTGTACCATCATAAGAAGCTAATTTTAAGAAAGTTATTTGACTATCAAAATTAATTTGTTTGTATAAATCAGACGCAAACATAAAAGCTCCATTCAAAATTGCCATAAAAATTACATCTTTATCTTTTAAATCGTTATTAATTTTTATAGCAAGTTTGCTAATTGCTTCTTGTATTTTTTGCGATGGAAGTGAAATTTTAAATTTCCTGTCTAATAATTGAATTTCTTTCATTTTTATATTTTTAAAAACCTGAAAATGAGCTATTTATAATTTATTTACATTTATAAAACGGTAAGTTTTATTGTTAATATTTCCTTTTAAATTGCATGCTAATACGAAGCAAAATTTTTTTTTATTATTTAGTGCAAATATACGAAAAATATTTCGGATATTCCTTTATTCTTTTTCAAAAATATTCAATAAAAAGGTTTGATGCCATTTGTATAAATAAACAAAACTTGTTTTATTGGTCTTAAAAACAAATCAATAATACATATAAAAAGATGAATTTTAATTACTTACAAATTAAAAGTTTTAAAATTCGTTTAATTATAAAATTGAATTTTTTACTTAATTTTTCATGCAATTTTATGTAGCAAAGCAAAATTAATTACATATTTAATTATGCTAAGTGTTTAAAATTATTGAAAAAAAAAGAGGGTATCTAAAAAAATCAATTAACCAATAATTTATTCAAGTTTAGAAATTTTTCAACGACTAAACAGTAAATTGAAAATTCGTCAAATGATTTTTTTTTAGACAACCTCTTTTATTATTTATTGAGCAGCAGTTTGAGTGCGCATTGCAAATACGTCTCTATCAAATAAATACATGTTATTATTACCAAGCAATTTTAAATTGTCGATAATTGCTTTTACCGAATTTTCTTCTTCAATTTGCTCATTTACAAAGAATTGAAGCCAATTCAAGGTTGTAAAGTCTTTTTCAGAAGAGCATATAGCAACTATTTCGTTGATAGAATCGGTAATAAAACGCTCATGTTCAAGTACTTGATTAAACAAACTTTGCACACTCTCCCACTCTTGCGGCGGTTGATTAATTTGCGGAATTAAGACTTTTCCACCTCTGCCATTGACATATTGAATGAACAAAACTAAATGGTTTCTTTCTTCAAGTGCCTGTGCATAAAGCCATTTAGAAGTTCCATTGTATCCTTGAGCTTCAGCCCAAACTGCCATAGATAAATACAAATGAGAGGAATAAGCTTCTCTATCTATTTGTAAATTCAATGCTTGTTCTACTTTTAATTTCATTGTTTTCTTTTTTTTATTCAAAAAATTAGTATGTTTTTTATTTCAAAAAGTCATCAAAATACTTGGTTACTTTTTTCATTAAATGAATTCTGTCTTTTCCTCTTACATTGTGCTCATGCGTAGGATAGGTATAAAAATCTACCAAAATTCCTTCAGCCTCTGTAGCTCGTAAAAATTCCAAACTATGCTGTGGTACTACCGTGGCATCTTGATAACCTTCGATAACCAAAAGTTGCGATTGTAGTTTTTTTGCATTTTCAATTAAACTTGTAAGTTTGTAACCTTCAGGGTTTTCGATTGGAGTATCCATGTAACGTTCGCCATACATTACTTCGTAAAATTTCCAATCAATTACCGGTCCACCAGCTACTCCTACTTTAAAAGTTTCGGGGTAATTTGTAAGTAAAGAGATTGTCATAAATCCACCATACGACCAGCCATGAACACCAATTCTTTCGGCATCTACATAAGGTAACGATTTTAAAAACTCAATACCTTTTATTTGGTCAGCCATCTCATTTTGACCACATTGACGATGAATAACACTTTCAAATTCAAACCCACGGTCAGATGAGCCACGATTATCGAGTGTAAACATAACATAATCATTTTGAGCCATATAATAATCCCAAAGCCCTGTTCCACCAAGCCATGAATTTGTAACAAGCTGTGCATGAGGTCCGCCATAAACATAAACTACAACCGGATACTTTTTACCACTTTTGTAATTCAAAGGTTTAATAAGTCTGCCATGCAAATCGGTTTTTCCATCAGCCGATTTAATTGTAACTAATTCCATTTCAGGCATTTTAATCGAGGTCAGTGGATTTTTGGCAGTCAAAACGTTTTTAATCAATTTAGAATCGATCGAAAGTAAATCTACTTTTTGAGGAATTGTAACACTTGAATAGGAATCGATAAAATATTTAGCCGTTTTACTTATGATAACAGAGTGTGTTCCAGCATCATGAGTCAATTTTAAAGTTTTTCCTTTTTTCAAATCCAAGCTATAAACATGTCGCTCCAAAGGACTAACTTCAGTAGATTCAAAATACAAGAATTTTTCTTTTTCGTCAGTACCCAAAAACTGAGTAACAACCCAATTTCCAGAAGTAAGTTGTTTTATTAAATTACCCTCTGTATCATATAAATACAAATGATTGAAGCCATCACGCTCGCTTTGCCAAATAAATTGGTTTGGAGTATTTTTCATGAAAATAAGGTCGTGTTCGGGTTCTACATATTTGGCATTTTTCTCTTCAAAAAGAGTTTTTACAAACTTACCGTTCGAAGCATCGTATTTATTTAATTTTACATGATTTTGTTCACGATTTACCACAGCTATATAAATAAATTTTTCGGAAGGATCCCAAGTAATGCAAGTCAAATATTTTTCAGAATTAGGCTCATCTTCAATCCAAATTGTCTGTTTGCTAGCAATATTATAAACTCCTAAAGCTACATTTTCACTAGCTTCGCCAGCCATTGGGTATTTTGTATTTTTGAGTTGAGCAATGCGTGTAGTAACATCAACTAACGGATAATCAGCTACATCGTCTTCATTTTTCCTGAAAAAAGCTAATAAATTTCCTTTAGGCGACCAAAAAATTCCACCCGAAATTCCAAATTCATTTCGACTAACAGAAGTACCACATACTAAGTTTTTATCCTCATAATTAGTAACTTGAGTTTGTTCTTGAGTTGCATTAGAAAAATAAAGATTATTATCTATTGTATAAGCTAAAAATTGTTTTTCAATACAAAATTTTGGGTTTGCAGCATTCTCAGGTGCCGAAATTGCAGCGTTAATTTTTTTATTTGCTACATCATAAACTACAACATTGTTGTCGTTTTGAAATAAAATAGTATTAAAATCAAGCCACGAATAATCGTAAAAATAAGCTAATGCTTGCTTTTTTTCAGCTTTAAGCAAACTATTTACATCAGTCAATTCAACTAATGTCAAGCTATTTTCGCTTGAAACATCAGCTTGCAAAATTTTACTGTAATCTTTTATGTACGTGTAATTTACATCGTTATCTCGCCATTTTGGATTGAGTAAATTTTCAGGGCTGTATTGTCTGTAAGCGCCAAGCACAGCTTCGTCTATGCTCAACATTTTTTCTTGACCTATAGCTAATCCAGTAAAAATGAGAGCAATAAAAAGTAAGAAAATCTGTTTTTTCATTCGTTTTTTGTTTAAGAAATTTATAAATTTGTAAGTATTTTTTAAAGAATTTTCAATGTAAAAATAAGTGTTTTTTTTAAAGATTGAATAAACTTTTTTATGTTTTAACTTATTTTAGTATCTTGCACACTCTATGTATTTTAATAAATTTGCTAAAATAATTTTGTTTTGATGATTTTTCAAGTTTTAAAATTCTCATTTACAATAATAATAGCTTTATTAAAAGCAAAAAAATAAGTTTACAAAAAAGCAATTTGTCTCTAATTATTCTTTTATAACTAAATGAGCGATAGCATTCTTCAAGCCTTAATGCAATTATTTGCAATAATTGCTTCTGATGAAAGTAAACTTTCTGAAAGACAAGCTATTATAAAAAGCTTCCTTGCCAATGAATTGAATAAGAATGCAGTAAATGAATACCTTGTTGTTTTTGAAAAATATTTTGATGCTTATCATCATACTGAGCTAAATGCGCGCAAAAAAAAGAAAAAAATGGCTGCAAGCTCAGTCAAAATTTTACGAATTTGCACTGAAATAAAAGAGAAACTAACTCTCAAACAAATTTATATTGTTTTAATTCGTCTTTTTGAATTTGTTAAGCTCGATAAAGAAGCCGAAGCTCAAAATACCGAATTTGTAAACACAATAGCCGAATCCTTTGAAATCAAAACAGGCACTTTCAACCAAATAAAAAGCTTTGTAAACGAAAATAACCCAATGAATTTGAACTATCAACAAGTTTTGATTCTTTCGGGTACGGAAAGTATTCTTCCGCAAAAATGCAAACACCAAAAGATAGATGGTTTTATGGGAAATTTGGCAATTTTGAATTTAAAAGATGCCGATTTATTTTTTATTCGTTACTTTGGAATACATGAATTATTGCTAAACAATTCAGCTATCAAAAGAGGCAAGATATATGTTCTAAATACCGATTCTGCCATCAAAGGTCAATTTACTAAACCAATATATTTCAACAATATATACAACATTTTCAACAAAGAAAAAGAGCAAAATGAAATACTTTTTGAAGCTAACAGCCTATATTTGAGGTTCAAAAACGGTTCTGTTGGCTTGCATAACATCAGCTTTAAAGAAACTTCAGGTCAACTTATTGGAATAATGGGAACTAGCGGAACCGGAAAAACAACCTTGCTCAATGTTTTGAATGGAACCAACAAACCTATTCACGGTGAAGTTTTGCTCAATGGAATAAATATTCACACCAATCAAAAAAAGTTAACAGGTCTTATTGGACACGTTTCGCAAGATGATTATTTAATAGAAGAACTCTCTGTTTTTGAGAACTTATATTTTAATGCAAAACTAAATTTTAGCGGTCACAGCGAAGATTTTATTGTTTCTAAAACAGAAGAAACACTCCAACTACTTTGGCTTTTGCATGTTAAAGACTTGAAAGTAGGCAATGCGCTCGATAAACGAATCAGCGGAGGGCAACGAAAACGCTTAAACATTGCCTTAGAATTGATAAGAGAACCTTCGGTGCTTTTTTTAGATGAACCCACTTCCGGTTTGTCGTCAAAAGACTCGGAAATTATTATGGATTTGCTCAAAAATTTGTCGAATAGAGGCAAATTGATTTTCAATGTTATCCATCAGCCTTCGTCGGATATTTTCAAAATGCTCGATAAGCTATATGTCTTAGACCAAGGAGGTTACTTGATTTATAACGGCGACCCTATCGAAGCAATTTCGTACTTCAAACAGCAATCCGGTGAACCAAATTTTGAAGAAAATATTTGCAATGCTTGCGGAAATGTAAAACCGGAACACATCTTTAACATCATAGAATCCAATGTGATAGATGAATATGGAAACGAAACTCAAATTAGAAAAATTACTCCCTCGGAGTGGTTTCAGATTTACAAAGAGCATCATTCCGGAAACGAAAACAGATATGCAAGTTTAAAGCCAAATTTACCCGTAAGTACTTTTAAAAGACCTAATTGGATACAACAATTTGGTGTTTTTGTGAAAAGAGATGTGCTTGCTAAATTTGCTAACAAACAATACATTTTAGTCAATTTGCTCGAAGCACCAGTTTTAGCATTCATGCTTTCGTATATCATTAAATATTACGACATTAGCACTATTAGTGGATACCAATTTGGCAAGAATAGCAACTTTTCAATTTATATTTTTATTGCAGTAATTATTGCCATTTTTATTGGCTTATCGGTTAGTGCTCAGGAAATTATAAAAGATAAAAAAATCTTACGCCGCGAGCGTTTTTTGCATTTGAGTCGTTCGAGTTATTTATCGTCAAAGCTTTTTATTTTATTCTTATTATCTACAATTCAAGCATTTAGCTTTGTTATCATCGGAAATTATATTATGGAAATCCACAATATGATTTTACCCTACTGGCTTGTACTTTTTTCAATTTGGTTTTTTGGAAACATACTTGGATTGCTCATTTCTGATAGTTTCAAAACAACTGTAACTATCTATGTAATAATACCTTTTCTAATTATTCCGCAACTTATTTTAAGTGGAGTAATTGTGCAATTCGATAAAATAAATCCCACAATTTCTCACCCCGGAAACATTCCTTGGTATGGCGAAATTATTACTTCGCGCTGGGCTTACGAATCCTTAGCCGTTTATCACTTCAAATACAACGACTATGAAAAAGAGCTTTTTAAATTTGATAAAATAATTAGTAAAAGTAATTACAAAGAAAATTTTTGGATAAGTGCTTTGAAAACAAAGAATCACAGGTGCAGTGTTTTGCTGAATATGGAAAATATGGACGAACTAACACAAAATTTGGCATTGCTCAAAAATGAAATAACAAAAGAACTTGAATTGAATAAAAGTGTTGATTTCAAATATTTAAATTATTTACAAACAAATAGTTACAATGAAACAATTTACAAAGAAACCGACAAATATTTAGAACAACTTAAAAGCCACTACAATTTATTATTCAACAATGCAACAACGCTTAGAAATAGAAAGATTATTGAACTTAAAACCGCTAAAGGTTCTGATGCTCAATTTGTTGATTGGAAAATGAAATACCACAACAACGGTTTGGAACGTTTTGTGAAAAACACCCAAGAAAGCGAAAAAATTATTGAATTTGAAAATAAGCTTTACCAAAAAGCTGACCCAATTTTCAAAGACCCTACTTCAAACTTTTTGAAATCGCATTTTTACTCATCGCGAAAAAAATTATTCGGCATTTTCTTAGATACTTATTGGGTAAATATTGCTGTTATTTGGTTTATGAGTATTTCGGTTTATATCGTACTATATTATCAGGTTTTGACAAAATTTATCAACATTTTCAATCGAAAAATGATTAAAAATTGAAAATTTACCATAAAAAAATACTCTTAATTCAAAAAAACAAGCTTTATTGCTTATTTTTGAACTAAGAACATTTGCTAAACACTTGCTGTTTATAATCTAAAAAATTCAATCCAGCTACAGCTTAATAGCCTAATTGATAAATCTTTAAAGAAAAAGAATCCTATTAAAATTTCTTATTCGTCATCAATTTCTATCATTTTGAAAGGAATTCTCAAAATAGATTGATAATCTTCGCCAGCTTCGAGCATATCTTCGTCGTCTTCTTCATAATGCCAATTAATAACAATTTCTTTATTAGCTTGTGTTACTTTTTCCAGTTTTTTAAACACATCTAAGATACATTTCGACGAACTTGTATTAAAATATTCGAGCTGAATATTAACTTCTGTTTTATCAAGAGGACTAGAAGCATATTTATCAAGCCAATCAACTAAGGGTTTGTAAAATTCAATTGAATTTTCAGGTATCGAACGTCCTTTAATTTCGAATATACCTTCCTCTGAATTGAAATTTACTGTTGGTGTTTTTGGAGTACCTTCTATAAAAATTGCTTCCATAATTTATTATTTATTTTTTTAGTTTTTTTCAAATTTTATGCATTTAGACGTTTTTTTGTAAAAAAACGAACTTAAAAAAAAACGCTAATTGCAAATAAATTAGCCAATTAAACTAGCATTATCTAAAATTTCTATAATTCAAAAATAATTAATTTTATCTAAAAATTCTTATTTTTTTTTAAAATTAAATTTTTCGGTATTTTTTAAATTTCGATGTGAAGCACAAAAAAAGCATATTCTTCATCGTATTTAAAAAAATTATAATTCAAATCGGCAGAAATTCGGCGTGCTATGTCTATAATTCCTAAACCACCGCCTCCTTTTTCCGAAAATTCTTGATTGTTCAAAATTAATTTGTACAACGCTTTTCTTTCCTCAACCGATAAGTAATTGACTTGGTCTATTCTATCTTTTAGAAAGCGCACTTTATCAAATTTAATAAAATTGCCTGTTACTATTTTATAAATATCGTCGTACTTACTTATAATAAAAACGATAAACCTATCGCCTAAACTCAATTTTTCTTGAGGAGTGGAATCAATATGATGGTACAAATTCTGAAGCGCTTCTACTAAAACATTGTAAACTCTTTTCTTCACTTTCATCTTCTCTTGCTTTTTACCAAGCTCATTTTCAATAGTTTCCAATATTTCAGTAATTAAAGCAGGCGAAATGTTTCCTTTAAAAGCAAACAAAAGCTCTCCACTTTGCTCAGACAAATACCATTTTTCAATATCAAATTCTGCCAATTTATTTTTTGCCTTTAGTTCCACTACTGTTGTTTCCTAAATTCCACAAAGAAGTTTTTTTACTACTACAAATATAGTAAATATATTTTATTAAAAAAAAGTTTCCAAAAAAAATTACTTTTTTTCTTCTTTTTTTTCTTTTCCGCCCATCAACGAAAAATGAACATAACGTTTTGGGTTTTCTTTCATATCTATTAATAAATAGTTCAAACTTTCAGTCGAATTCTTCAAGTTATGATACAGTGTATCGTTGTGAACCAAAGCTCCTATGCTTCCTTTTCCAGAGTTAATTTTTTTCATAATTTCGGCTGTTTGTGCCAACGTTTTGTCTGCATTTTCTATAGTACGTTTCAAATTTGATTTGGCAATAGTGTCGCTAATATTTGCAAAATTTTGCATGGCTTTGCTCAAATTTTTACTGTTTTTTCGTAGCATAGTGGTAAGCGAATCTACATTCGAAAAGATTGAGTGTAAACGATTTCGCTCACTTTGCATAAGCATACTCATTTGTGCAGAGGTATTGTTTAAATTTGCCAAACTTTGTTTTATATCATTTTGAGCAGCAGAATCGAGCATAGAATTAACTCCATTTACTAATGTATCAATAGACAATATTAAATCTGAAATTTGATTTTTTAATGGTAAAAAACTCGAAAGCAAGTCGATTTCTATTCCCGAAGCTATTTGATCGCCATCTTTTAACAACTCAGTTGAGCTACCGGTAATAATTTTTATTGCCTTTGTACCCATCACATCTGTGCTGAAAATCAACGCTTTACTGTCTTTTGGTAAGCTATATTTATTTTGAATAGAAAGTTCTAAAGTTAATTGATTGCCTGCATTTTGCAACAAAGTAATACTTCTCAAATATCCAATTTTAAAGCCATTGAGCATAACTGGATCAGATGCTTTAATTCCTTGAATATCATCAAATTGAGCATAAAAATAGTCATCGCTCGAAAATAAATTATTTCCTTTCAAATAACTTATTCCCCAAATTAATATGCCAATACTAAAAGTTACTACAATTGCTATTTTTACTTCTTGTTTCATTTATTATGGTTTAAAATTTCTGCTTTTTTTATTCAAATTTATGAAAAAAAATAATTCTTTTAGCAAATAAATTGTAATATTTAAATTTTCTTGTATAAAAAAACTTTTTAATATATTAAATATCAACAAAATAATAAATATTTTTTTTTGATAAAAAAGATTTACTTACATAATTTCGTTGAATTATCATTATTTTATAATTATTCCATTGAAAATTATAAATTGCAAACAATCAATATTTTATATTGGAAGCAGAATTTTTTTGATTTTTCTATATTCTATTTAGTGCTATTAAAACAAAAAGATGAAAAAAAAGCTGACAATTTTTTTTTGTCAGCTTTTTTATTCTGCTCCTTGAAACTATTTTGCAGCTACTAATTCAGCTACTTTTGCATCAAGTTCATTTTTATCTAAATTCTTTGCAACTATTTTGCCTTGTTTGTCTATCAAAACAGTGTGAGGAATTGACATGATACCATATAATTTTCCGGCAGCATTGCCCCAGCCTTGCAAATCGGAAACATGATTCCAAGTTAGACCGTCTTTTTTTACGGCAGCAATCCAATCCGCGCGGCTTTTATCGAAAGAAACTCCCAAAATTTCAAAACCTTTGGAATGGTATTTTTTATAAATTTTCACTACATCGGGGTTTGCTCTACGACAAGGTCCGCACCATGATGCCCAAAAATCGATTAGAATTACTTTTCCTTTCAATGACGACAACGAAAATGGTTTTCCAAGTGAATCATTCTGAGTAAAATCGGTAAAATCTTGACCAATTTCTACTTTTTTAAGTATTTCAACACGATCTTTTAGAAAAATGTAATATTCTGATTTATTAATCTCTGCATCAAACGAACTTACAATTTCAGAAAGTTGTTCTAAACTCAACGAATAAACCAATTCGCTGCGAACAATGTAAGGGCTTGCAAACGATTTAGAATGCTTTTTTACGTAATCAATTACAAAAACTGTTTTTTCAGACATAATTGCCTCATAAACAGAATCTAAGCGAGTTATTTCGGCTAATTTTTTCGCTTCTGCAGCTACTTGATATTGCGCTTCGAGCGAATCCATTCTAACTGTAAACGCTTGAGCCTCTTTTTGGTACGCAACCAATTCATCGTGTGATTTAGAGCCTTTTACTTCTGCTTTATCCAACTCGCCAAGTTTTGCAGTTACCGTAATTTTTGAGTTTTCCAAAAACAACTCAAAGCGTTCTTCATTTACTTGAATGTAGCGCACTACCGGAACTTCTACTTCGCCTTTGAATTGAAAATGTGCAACGCTGTCAATTGTAAGAGAATCAACTGTTTGCAATTTTCCATCTTTATACTCTTTAATAAAAACCAATTGATTTTCAGCACCTGAAATTGTTCCAGATAATTCATAACCCGTTGATTCTTCGCTTGTTTGTGTTTGATTACATGCAAAACCAAGCAAACCAATCATTAATACCCAAAAATACCTTTGCATAATTTTATTTGTTAATTAAATAATTGAATGTGCAATTTCAACTTTGTTTTTTTTAAATTACATTATTACATCATTGATTTAATTGAAAATGAAAAACTAGCTTCTAACGCAACTAAATTGTATTCAGTCAATTAAATTAGTTGTTACTTAAAACTCGTTTTAGAAAAAAAAACACAATTTATAAAAGCTAAAAGTCAGATTTTCAGTGCAAAATTAACAATAAACTACACATCTCAAAAAATAAATGTGAAAAAAATCACACTTTTAAATTTTTCAAAAGTTTCCAAATTTTGACTAAGCATACATTCTAATGGCTTGCGAAGGTTCGCTTTCATAAATTTTTGCTCCAAAATCGCTATCAAGCCTTCGCCCTTTGGGTTCGAGAAGCCAACTTCCGTTCACTTCAGTGCTTTTGTATTGCTCCGTTACTGGATACGCATTCATCATATACGCCGGGTAGGTGCGCAAAAGCCTCAAAATGTCAGACATATTTTTGCCCGTATCGAGCCAAACTTTCTCTTTACCTCGCGGCAAAATTACGGGCATTCTGTCGTTTGGAATTCGTCTAACTAGCTCATTTGCAGGCACAGTAACTATCGAAAACGAATTAACTTCTTCGCCAGATTCTTTGTTGAGCCAAGTATCCCAAATTCCGGCAAAGGCAAAGTGGCGTCTATTCTCCTTTAAATAAACCACATACGGTTTTTTGAAACCAAACTGCAAACTACTTTCAATATAAGCATCGGCTATTACCAAACACCTTTGCGAGCGTAATGGCTTGTTACAGTTTGGGTTACTCATAATTCCTTTTATGCCCATGTAGTCAATTTCATTGCTCGGATTATTTTCGCCTTCCGCTCTCACATTAAAAATATAACGAGGTTTTTCGACCCAAGCCGGATTTAATCCAAAACGAAACATCTGAATTTCATATGGATTCAAATTTGTAATAATTGGTGCAAAATCGCCAACCGAAATATTGTAATTGGCTTTGTATTGAGCATTTTCGGCAAATTTTGCCTCAAAAATTTTCTCTAAATTTTCTTTTTTTTGAACTGAAATATATCTTCCACACATATTTTTATATTTTTTATTTAAAAGTAAAAACTAAAACGAACAAAGATTAAAAAGTTGAAATACAAATATTTATTATCCTAAAAAAATGTAAAAAAAATTCAGTTTTATTTATTTGAAAAAAAATGCGCATTTTTTTTGTTTTATAAAATGAAAATTCTTACTTTTGATTAATATTTAATCAAACTTTCGATTACAATATAATCATTTTATTTCATTGCACAAATTTTTTTCAAACTATTTTTTTATTTTTTTTTTAGAAAATTGAATCTCAGGGTTAAAAACTTTAAAATTTAACAATTATGTTTTTTCATTCCAATATAAAGTTTTTGCGAAAACGAAAAAAACGCACACAAGACGATGTAGCTTTAAAACTCGATATGAAGCGTTCAACCTTAAGTGGTTACGAAAATGAAATAGCACAACCGAACATTCCGGTTTTGATTGCATTTTCCGATTATTACAAGATTTCGATTGATACGCTTATCAAGATTGACCTCAGTCAATTATCTGAATTTCAGATGACTGAACTTGAAAATGGCTTCGATGTCTATATAAAAGGAAACAAATTGCGCGTTTTGGCTACAACCGTTGATTCAGAAAACAACGAAAACATAGAACTTGTCCCAGAAAAAGCCAAAGCCGGCTACATGCGTGGATTTGCCGACCCCGATTTTATAAAAGAATTGCCCAAATTTCAGATGCCATTTTTATCTAAAGACAAGAAATACAGGACGTTCCAAATTTCTGGCGATTCCATGCTTCCTATTCCCGACAAATCGTGGGTTACTGCCGAATTTGTACAAGATTGGGAATTTGTGAAAGACAATGAATCGTACATTATTTTGACACTCGACGATGGAATTGTGTTCAAAGTAGTTGAAAATAAGTTAATTGAAGAAAAAAAATTGCGTTTGCACTCGCTCAATCCAGACTATAAATCGTACGACTTGCCGGCTAGTGAGATTAAAGAAATTTGGAAATTTACACATTATATAAGTAGTGAATTGCCAGAACCGGAAATTCCTAAAAATAATATAGTAGAAAAAATTGCTTATTTGCAACGCGAAGTTGAAAAAATGAAACTTTCTGTTTATTAGGTTTCTAAATAATTCAGCAAAAAAATAGCCTAAAAATCTAATATTAAATCAGCAAGTCATCGTATCAATCTATTAATAAACAACTAATTAATGATTTATAGTTGTATATTTTGCAAACAATTGATACGATAACTCTCCGTTAATTAACAATAGACTTGCCGATTTTAGCTCTAAATAAAAATTTTATTTGTAGCAAACTCATTTCAATTTAGATTTTTAGCTTATAAAATTAAAAAGACAATTTATTTTCCGATACAAAATTTACTAAAAATATTGCCAAGTATCTCATCAGTAGTAATTTGTCCGGTAATTAGCCCAAAATAATGCAAAGCTTGGCGAATATCTTGCGCTAAAAAATCGCTCGAAATATGCGTTTCTAAGCCTTCGCGTACACGCTCAATGGCTTGAAGCGCATTTTGCAGCGCATCAAAATGTCTTAGATTTGAAATTATTATATCTTTGCTGTTCAAATTGTTATAATCGCTAAAATCCAATAAAGCGTTTTGCAAATCCTCAATATTTTTTCTATTTTTAGCAGAAATATAAACGGTTTTGTAATCATTTTCAAAAACAGTGTCTATCAAATGCGAGGATTGAACATCTATTTTGTTGAATGCGACAATTAGTTTTTTATTAAGATTAAGAATATCAGAAATTTGCATCATCAATTCAAATCCGGGCGCGTTAGGTTCACTTACCAAAATCACAATATCTGCCTTTGCAATGGATTGATGAGTTCGCTCAATTCCCAGATTTTCAATAACATCTGTAGTATGTCGAATGCCCGCAGTATCAATAAATCTAAAAGTCAAGCCTTTAATAATCATAGTATCTTCGAGCGTATCGCGCGTGGTTCCAGGAATTTCGGACACAATGGCTCGCTCTTCGTTGAGCAAAGCATTCAAAAGTGTTGATTTTCCAACGTTAGGTTTTCCAATAATTGCAACCTGAATACCTTTTTTTATAGCATTGCCTTGTGCAAATGAATCAATTAAAGTTTTTAGGTATTTTTCAGCGCGTACAATCAAGTCAGAAAGTGCATTTCGGTCGGCAAATTCTACGTCTTCTTCCGAAAAATCGAGCTCAAGTTCAATTAATGAGATAAAATTCAAAAGTAAATCTCTAAGTCTCTGAATTTCAGTAGTAATTCCACCTTTCATTTGCTGAATGGCTAAGCTGTGCTCAGCTTGAGTTTGCGATGCAATCAAATCAGCAACAGCCTCAGCTTGCGACAAATCCATTTTTCCGGCTAAAAAAGCTCGCATGGTAAATTCACCAGCTGTTGCAAGCCTTGCCCCTAGTTTTACAAGTAATTGCAAAATTTGTTGCTGAATAAAAACCGAACCATGACACGAAATTTCTATCGAATCCTCACTCGTGTAAGAATGTGGTGCACGAAAAAGGCTAACTAACACTTCGTCAAGAACTTTGCCTTCCGATTTTATTTCTCCAAAATAAATCGTATTGGCTTTAAGTGCGTTCAATTTTTTTCCAGATTTTGAGAAAAAAATTTTATCAACAATACCATAACTATCGGAACCAGAGATTCTAATCACAGCAATAGCACCATTTCCAGCAGCAGTAGCAATTGCACAAATTGTATCTTTATATTGCATCATTTTTTACCGTTTTAATTTTTTCGCCTTTGCATAAATATTTTGTTTTTTTTGCTACGCGTCCACGTTTCCAACAAATATATTTAGGCTTTGAAACTATTTTAAGGTATTCCAAAACCTCCTTTTCAAGAATTTTCTGACTAATTTGTTTGCATAATACCTTAGTTTCCATATTTTTAAATGAATTAAATGATTAATTTTACTTTTCACTTTTTTCGATGAAAAATACGCACAAAATAATATAAAATTTTTCGATTGAACGAATTAAACCAAAATTTAATTTATAAAAGACTTTCAAAATACTAAATTATTAAACATAATAATCTTAAAATCATTAAGATAAAAATGCAAAATGAAAACTTTAATAGAGCATTTGTTCAATTGAAAATTTTTATGGATAATAAAAAAAATAAAAAAAATAAAAAAAAATCAAAAAAAAATATTTTTAATTGAAAAATTTTTATTTAATTTGTGTTTTTATATTGAAAAGCAAAAAAAATATAAACCTCTGATTTGTTGAATTTTAAACAGAAAATAACAAATCATAAACTTCGCACAATAGAAAATATTTATATTCACAATCTATAATACATTATTAATGAGTGTTTTAGTAAATAAAGAATCAAAAGTAATCGTGCAAGGCTTCACCGGAGGTGAAGGAACTTTTCACGCTTCTCAAATGATAGAGTTTGGAACGAATGTGGTAGGTGGCGTAACTCCCGGGAAAGGTGGACAATTGCACCTTGGCAAACCGGTTTTTGATACCGTAGCCGATGCTGTTAAAGCAACCCAAGCAGATGTTACTATTATTTTTGTACCGCCAGCATTTGCAGCCGATGCCATTATGGAAGCTGCCGAAGCGGGCATAAAAGTTATTGTAACCATCACCGAAGGCATTCCAACCAACGATATGGTAAAGGTAAAAGAATATTTGAAAGACAAAGACTGCCGCATGATTGGTCCAAATTGCCCGGGAATTATTTCAGCCGGACAAGCAAAAGTGGGAATTATGCCCGGATTTATTTTTAAAGAAGGTTGTGTAGGAATTGTTT